>JANPKR010000188.1:0-26239 GCA_031426175.1 Hydrogenophaga sp.
GCGGTCTACGAAATGGAAGACATGGGCGGCAGCGTGCCCTCGGGCCTGGCGGTGGAGGTCAACGGCAGCACCATGCGCATGCGCGGCACCGACCACGTGCCGATTCGCTGCGCAGCGCTCACCGGCAAGCTGGGCGAAAAAACTGCCTGCGGCATTTACGAGTGGCGCCCCTCACCCTGCCGCGAGTTCGAAGAAGGCAGCGACGCCTGCACCCGCGCGCGCCAGCGGCACGGCATGCCGCCGGTCAGCGGAGCCGACTGAAACCGCAACTGCTTCAGGTCTCAAGCATTTTTGAGGCTTGTTGGGATTAACCGACACCACGGGTTTTTTCAGGGTGCTACCTTCACCGCACCATGAAAAAACGCTGGGACATCTCCCCTCCTGTGCACGCCACCGCCCCGGTGTTTCCGGGCGACACAGCCTACACACAGACCTGGGCCGCCACCATCGGCCCGGGCTGCCCGGTCAATGTGAGCGCCATCACGCTCTCGCCCCACGTGGGCGCACACGCCGACGCACCGCTGCACTACGACCCAGAAGGCGCGGCCATCGGCGACGTCTCGCTGGACGCGTTCCTCGGCCCCTGCCGTGTGATCCACGCCATCGGCTGCGGCCCGCTCGTGAAGCCCGAGCACATCGCGCACGCGCTGAAAAATCTTCCGGAAAGGGTGCTTGTGCGCGTGTATGGACACCAGCCGCAAAACGCCTTCGACAACGACCTGCCCGCCTTCGCACCCGACACCGTGGAGCAACTGGCCGACCTCGGCGTGCTGCTGATCGGGATCGACAGTGCGAGCATCGACCCAGCCAACAGCAAGACGCTGGACAGCCACCAGACGATCCGCCGACGCGGCCTGCGCGTGCTGGAAAACCTGCTGCTCGACGACGTGCCCGAAGGCGACTACGAGCTGATCGCCCTGCCCTTGAAACTCACCACCGCCGACGCCAGCCCCGTGCGCGCCATCCTCCGGGAACTCCCATGACCACCACCTTGCAAGACTGCCGCGCGCTCGACGCACGAGACCCGCTGCGCGCCCTTCGTGAACTCTTCCTGTTGCCCGAAGGCACCATCTACCTCGACGGCAATTCACTCGGCGTGATGCCGCGCAGCGCACCCGCCCGCGTGGCCGACGTGGTCACCCGCGAGTGGGGAGTCGACCTGATCCAGAGCTGGAACAAGAACGGCTGGTTCACCATGCCCGGCCAGGTGGGCAACAAGATCGCGCGGCTCATCGGCGCCGAACCCGGCACCGTGGTGGCCACCGACAGCACCTCCATCAACCTCTTCAAGGTGCTCTCGGCCGCGCTCAACCTGAGTGCCGCCGACCACCCGCAGCGCAAACACATCGTGAGCGAGCGCAGCAACTTCCCGACCGACCTCTACATCGCCGAGGCGCTGTGCAAGGAGCGCGGCTTCGAGCTCGTGCTGGTCGAGCCCGACGAGATCGCCGCAGCGCTCACGCCCGAGGTGGCCGTGCTCATGCTCACCCATGTGAACTACCGCACCGGCGCCATGCACGACATGCCCGCCGTGACCGCCGCCGCCCAAGCGGCCGGCGCGGTCATGTTGTGGGACCTGGCGCACAGCGCCGGCGCCGTCCCGGTGGACCTGACTGGTGCGGGCGCCGACTACGCCGTGGGCTGCGGCTACAAGTACCTCAACGGCGGCCCGGGCGCGCCGGCCTTCGTGTGGGTGAACCCGCGCCACACCGACCGTTTCTGGCAGCCACTCGCCGGCTGGTGGGGCCACGCCACGCCCTTCGCCTTCACGCCGGACTACCAGCCTGCGTCCGGCATCACGCGCTACCAATGCGGCACGCAACCCATGATCAGTCTCGCTGCGCTCGACTGCGGTGTGGACACGCTGCTGGCCGCCGAAGCCCTTGGCGGCATGGCCGCGTTGCGCCGCAAGTCGCTCGCGCTCACCGACCTCTTCATCTCGCTGGTGGACGAGCGCTGCCAGGGCCACGGCATCGGACTGGCGACTCCGCTGGACCATGCACGGCGCGGCTCGCAAGTGTGTTTGACCAAGGACGAAGGCGCCTACGCCATCGTGCAGGCCCTCATCGCGCGCGGCGTGGTCGGCGACTACCGCGCGGGCGATGCCGGCCAGCACAAGGACATCCTGCGCTTCGGTTTCACACCGCTCTACATTGGCTTCAAGGACGTGTGGAATGCGGTTGAACACCTCAAGCAGGTGCTGGAGAGCGGCGAGTGGACACGCGCCGAGTTCAACCAGAAACACGCGGTGACCTGAGCATGTGCCCGCACGCCCATTCCGAGCCGCAGAAGCCCGAGGACATCGTGCGCGAGGAACGCGCCCAGCTCGACTTCAGCCGCGACATGAGCTATGGCGACTACCTGCAACTCGACAGCATCCTCAGCACACAAAAACCGCTTTCACCCGCACACGACGAGATGCTGTTCATCATCCAGCACCAGACCAGCGAGCTCTGGATGAAGCTCATGCTGCACGAGCTGCACGCGGCCATTCGCCACATCGCTGCCGACGAGCTGCAGCCCGCATTCAAGATGCTCGCGCGTGTTTCAAAAATCATGGAGCAACTCGTGCACGCCTGGGACGTGCTGGCCACCATGACGCCGCCCGAGTACAGCGCACTGCGCCCCTACCTCGCGCAGTCCAGCGGCTTCCAGAGCCACCAATACCGCTGCATCGAATTCGCCATGGGCAACAAGAACGCCGCCATGCTCAAACCGCATGCGCACAGCCCCGAGCGGCTGGCCGTGGTGCAGGCGGCCTACGAGGCGCCGTCGCTGTACGACGAGGCCCTGCGCCTTCTCGCACGCCGCGGCATCCCCGTACCCACGAGCCACACACAGCGCGACTGGACGCAACCGTATGTGGCCAGCGACGCGATTGAGGCGGCCTGGCTGCAGGTCTACCGCAACCCCAAGGACCACTGGGACCTGTACCAGCTGGGTGAAGAACTCACCGATCTGGAAGACAGCTTCCGCCTCTGGCGCTTCCGCCATGTGACCACGGTGGAGCGCGTGATCGGCTTCAAGCGCGGCACCGGCGGCACGGGCGGCGTGAGTTACCTGCGCAAGATGCTGGACGTGGTGCTGTTCCCCGAAATCTGGACCTTGCGCACCGCCCTGTGAGGCCAGCGCCTGTGGCTGCTGTTGCCTGTGCAGTCGAGCTCGTGCGGCGCCTGGGTCGGTACCCGGGTGCGGCGAACGGGTGGCACTTTCGTTTCAGCCCAGCGTGGCGCGGCGCCGCTGATCATGCCCAGCCTTCACCGCGTCAAACGCCGCCGTGCCCCAAGCCACCCGATACAGCGACAGCAGCGGGCTCACCCAGGACTGCGCCACCGGCTCGCCCAGCAAGTCGCCCAGCGTGACCCAAGCCGTCGCCAGCACGCGGTAGGCCTCCAGGCGATCCCCCGTTTGATCGGCGGCTCTGGCCAGCAGCGCGCAGGCTGCAAGAAAACACACCGGCGCCACCGCCTCCAGCGCCGCCGCGCGGGCAGAACGCGCTGAGCGGCAGGCGGCCTCCGCATCACCAGCAGCCAGCGCGAGTTCAGCCTGAAGCATGGCGCATTCGGCTGACAGGTGCGGGTCAGCGGCAGCGGCTCGCACGACAGCGACGCGGGCGAGCACGGTGCGGGTCCGCTCAAACGCGCCCACCTCCATCGCGTTGCGCGCTTGTTCCAGATCGATCCAGGGGACATCGCGCTCGTGGTCGGTCCCCTCACACAGGGAAGACGCCTGGTCGAACCGGGACCAGGCGTCTTCGGCCCACCCGGCGAGCGCCAGGGCCCGGGCCAGGCGGCGCAACACTGTGGCTTGGGCCCACAGCGGCAGATTCAGCTCGTGCATCTCTTGCGTGGCGGCCTGCCAGGCCGCGACAGCCGACGCCAGCTCGCCAGCTTCCATCGCGGTTTCCGCCAGCTCCACGTCGCTGGCAAAACGGGCCACCCCGGAATGTGGATCGCGGCGGGCAATGCGCCGGGCAGCTGCCCGGGCTTCTTCCGTGGAGCCCAGTGCGCGCAGCAGCGACGCAGCCATCTGCTCGCACTGTGCGGCGTGGGCTCGGTCACCCTGGCTCAGCGCCTGGCGCGCAGCAGCACGGAGGTGGCGCGCTGCGGCCGGCCAGTCGCCACTGGCGAGGGCGGCCTGGGCCTGGTGGACTGCGCTCAAACCGGCACCACCGTGGCGCCGGCTCATGGTGCGCCACCTTCACTCGCATCGCGCGGCCGCCATCCGCGTGCGACCATGGCCGCACGCGTTTGATCCATGGCATCGCGCCTGGCTTGCCGGTGCGCCTGGGCCCAGGCCTGCCACTGGGCCGAAAGATCGGTGATCTCGCCACGGGTTCGATCGGCCTCGCCGTCCAGCTGCGCGCCGTGCTGCGCAGCCACACCTTCGCGCTGACGCGAGTCCGCCACCCGGCTGGTGTTGCTGCTGGCCAGGCCTTGGCCATCGTTGCGGGCCGTGGACAGCGCATCCCGGGATCCTTCGGCCTCGCCCGCGGTGCTCTCCAGACGGCCCGATCGCTCGTCAATGGCCGCTTCCCGGTCGGGCTGGGAGCCAGCCTGACTCGCCACCGCGGCATCGATGCCATTGAGCGCGTTCAGGAAGTTCTGTCCATCGGTATTCATCTGCAGAATGCCGCGTTTGGCTCCACGCAAGACGCCCGGGTCATCGGGCAACGCGTGTCCCAGGTAGGTGAACGCGGTGAACCCCTCCAGCGGTGTCTTGATCACCGCGAGGCCGGCAGCGCGTTGACCGTGGTCCGTTATGGCCTGGGCGACATTGGCCTCTTCGCCTCGCTGGTTCTGGTTGGCGGCCTCACGCAATGCGACGGCTTGCCGGTGCGCCTCCGTGGCAGAGATCGCTTCCTCGGTTCGCGTGCTGAACTCGGACAGCGGTGCGGCATTGGCCTCATGGTGTTCGGCGTCGCTGCACATCAGGCGCTCCAGCTCTTCCGTGCGGGCCCGCGCATCCATGATGGCCAGCAACTGGTTCTGCAGGTCCACCAGCTCCTGCCGTGACCCGCTGCCCGGCGGTGCCGGATAGGCCGGGTTGACAGGCTCGACCACCGGTTCGCTGCCGCGCTCCAGGCCCGCGTGAAAACCCTCTGCACGGCGGGCCACGCCCTCACCAACAGCGCGCCCGACATGGGCCCCCGCCACGCCGGGGGCCTCGCGTTGCTGCGCACGCGTGGCGTTGCTCCCGGGTGTGTCGGCGATGGCACGTGGCGTGCCGGTGCCGGACGGCGGTCCACCCGACCGCACGGCTGCAGGCGGGGGAAACAAGGGAATGTGGCTCGCACCCATGTCGGCGTCCCACTGCGCCAGCGCGGCGAGCGTGCGGGCGTCTGCAACCGTTGTACCGGAGCCGCCTTCCACCCACTGGCCGGTGGCGTCCCGACGGTAGGGGCGCACATCGACCCGGCTGCCGTCAGGCAGTTCGGCGAACCGGGTATCGAACCACCGCCCGTCGGGCCGCATGCGCGCATGGCCCTGCACGATGTTCATCGTCCAGTCCTTCGCCGAGGCAGAGCCGGGCGGGGCGGTGGCGTCGGGTGAGTGCAGACGGACCTGGGTGCGCACCTCTCCGCGCGGCCCTGGAACCACGGCCCCGGTGGCATCGCGGGGCGGCAGGCCGCGTTCGGCCGGAACGTTCCACTCCTGCACCGTCATGCCGGACACCGGGTCCACGCCCCAATAGGCATGGCCTTGCGCAGCGGGCAGTCGCAGGCGCATGTCATCTGCCGGCGCGCGCAACAGCGGACCAGCAGCCAGGCGGTCCATGGCCGCATCCACCTCGGCTGGCGTGAACTCGGGCAGTACCGGCGCGGTGTCCACCGCGGTGCGTGCGCCTGTTGCGGGCGGGCTCCCGCGGACAGACGCATCCCGCCCGAGCAAGGCGGGATCGACCATCACGCTGGGCAAGGTATCCGCCGGTGGCACATGGGGCGCCGGCAACGCTGCAGATGCGGGCGTTTCGGCGCGGGTGAGCGGATCGGTCCAGACGAAGATGGTGTCGTCGTCCGGTGCAAAGCGGCGGCGTGCTTCGGCGTCCTGCATCAGGGCCCAACGCTGTTCGGGCGTCAGCCCGGGGTCCAGGAGGGCGGCGCGGGTGCTGGCCTGAAACTCTTCGTGCCAGTCGGCGTCACGCACCTGCCCAGCGAGTTCGGCATCGCGATGGCCCAGCGACTCGTGGGCCAGCACGGCGCGGGGCTCCAGCGCCGCGTTGGCCGGGTTGGGCCCCCCTGTGGGCCGCTCGGCGGCCGGCAGCGGATTCACATCCGGACCGATGGTGATGTACCCATCGACAGGCGTGGCGCCCGGGTGGAACGCGGTGAATTCACCGGGATGGATGCGGTCGCGCGGCACACCGAACTGTTCAGACAGCAGTGCGGCATGCGCTTCGAATTCGGCGGGCGTGAGCGGGCGGGTGCTGCGCGTGGGCCCACGATTGGGTTCGGCGACGGGGCGGGCATGAGGCTCTGCGGGGGTGCCGCCAAACGGCAATGCAACCTGTCGCGCATCCGGTGGGTCGGGCAACAACAGGGTCAGCTGTTCCGGCAAGAGCGGCGTGGGCCGGGTGTGCTCGCCATACAGGCCCAGCTGCGTGCCAGGGGGTTGGGCCACCGCGTGCGGGTCGGGCTGGTTGAAGGTGCGATCCCAGTCCAGGTTTTCGAAAGGCTCGACGCCGCCACCACTCCGCACACGGGCATCCTCGCCCACCACCGGTCTGCCCGGGGGGGCCGCATCGCGAGAGGTGGCCCCCGTCTCGAACAAATAGGCCGCGTGCTCGGATACCACTTGCCCCGCCACTTCATCGGACATCAGCCTCGTGGGGTTGCCGCCCGGCGGCGGTGCATCCACCTCGCCGAAACGAGCAATGTTGTAGGCCTGCTCCAATGCCCCGGATGTACCCAGATCGGCGGCGAAGTTCGGATCTGCTCGCTGTTCGGCCTGCGGACCAAAGGTCGCGTGGTGCTCAGCCTCTCGCATCATTACCGTCGGATCAAGCGCTGGGTCGTAGTTCGCGATGCTCTCGGCCAGCGCGGTCTGAGATTCGACGTGATGCGACTGGTGCCCCGGCTGCCTTGGGGTGTACTGGTAGAGATCGGGTCTCGCTTCAGGGGTGTTGAAGCTGCTCTCTCCAGGCACGCGGTGCCGCGCAACGTTGTTGCCCCGGCGGCTGGGCCCTGGGGGATCGATGCCAGCGGCACGCGCACGCTCGGAGCGCAACCAGGCACTGTGCGCATCGGGCGGAGCAACTTCATCTGGCGAAAAAGGCCGAGGCTCGCGCGGGGCGGGCTCGTCAAAGCCCGGGAACGACGCCTGCCCACTGTCGGGAGTGGTGGCGGACGGCGCGGAATCGCCGCGTCCGGGAGATACCGGCTCGGCTGTGGCCTGATTTGGTGAAAGGTCGGTTGCCGACGAAGCGGGACCCGGCGCACCGTCGTCGGCAATGCGCCGAGGTCCACGCGGACCTTCGGCTGGCGATGGCGCTGGCACCGTGGACGCAACGGGATCGGCGGGCGCCGGGTGGGTGGGCCCGACCGGATCGATCACCGTGGGTGCCGTCGGGTCGACCGGGGGCGTGCCCGGGTGCAGGGGCCCCGCGGGTTCGGTGTGCCGGTAGGGGCTGGGTGCTTCAGGATTCCAGTTCGGCAATTCGGGACCGTAGTCGGGCAGCGGCCCGATGTCGGGCAAACGCGGTGGTGGGGGAATGTCGGGCATGCCATCCGGCCCCATCGGCAGCTCGGTGGGCGCGTGGGGGTCGGCGGCCGGGATCGTGGACGCGTGGGGATCGGCGGCTGGCAGGGTGGCGGCATGCGGGTCTGCGGCAGGCAGCGTCGGACCGTGCGGGTCGACCGGTCGCGGACCTTCCGCCATCGGCAACGGGGCATCGGGTGCGCCCAAGGGCACGACAGGTTCGGGCGGCAGCAGGGCCGGGCGGTCGCCTGGTGGCATGACCTCGGGCAAAGCCGCCGGAGCAGTGGGCTCGGGCGGCAACAACGCAAGGCGGTCGCCGCCAGGCAGCACGTCGGGCGAAGGCAAACCTTCGGCAGTCAGCGGCGGTGGATCGGCGGTGATGGTCGGCCCGTCACCTCCCGCAGCGCGGGGTGGTTCGACGCCGGGCACGGTCGGGTGCTCGGGTATGCCCAGGCGCCGCGCACCGCGGCCCACGCCAAAGCCACCAGCGAGACCGCCGGCCATACCGCCGACAAAGCCGGCACTGGCACCAGCGGCTTCGCCAATGCGCCCCCCCTGCGCCTCGACGTCGCTGGGGTCGGCCTGGCTGGTGAAGGTGTGCAGTGCCCGAAACAGGGTGACGAGGCGTTGCAGAACGAGCGCGTTGATGGCGTCCAGGATCATCGTGGCGATGCCGATCGCTCCGGCGATGGTCGACAGGGTGAGCGCCAGTGGCGAAGCGACACCGACGGTCAGCACGGTGATGACCCACATGGCCATGGAGATCGCGCCGATGACCCCCGCAATCACGTTCAGCACGGCCGTTGCGATGCCGATGATTTCGGACACCGCGGCAATGCTGTTGGCGAGCTGCTCGTAGATGGAGCCACCTTCGCCGAAGCGGCCGATGGTCTCTCCGGTGCGACTCCAGTCGCGCGTGGCGAGATCGATGGCCGAGAAGACCCCGCCCACGACGGCACCAATGGCCGGCAGGGGTGCCGAGCGGGCCAGCGCCGGTCCGGCCAGCCGGGCCACCGCCGGACCATACAGGCGGGTGAGCGAGCGGGCTGCAAGGGCACCAGCGCCTCGGGCCGCCCCGATCTCGGCCACCCGCGTTCCGGCGCCCACCGCCAGACCCATTCCACCGGCGTGAAGAAAGCCACCGACGGCTCCAGCACCGGCGCTGCGCGCCACGAAATCGGCACGATCTGCGCTCCCCGCCGCTCCCACGCGAGCGCTGGCCGCACCCCAACGCAGGTGCTCGGCCAGTTCGGTGTCAATCAAGGCCACGCTGCCCGTGTCCAGCGAATCCAGTGAGTCGTCGTCGGCCGAGCTGGCAGCGGACGCATCGGGCGCGGGGCCGACTTCGTTCATCAAAGCCGCTGGAAGACCAGCGTCAGCATCGGAGCCCGCAGCTGAAGCCCCACCCGACAGCGCGACGGCGGACGGGCGCATTCCTTCGATATCCTCCAGCGTCCCTGCGGCCTCCTCCGGGCAAGGGAAAACGGGCCCACACCCGGTGTCTTCGCCGCGCTCCAGGCGTGTTTCCGGCACCAGGGACCGTGTGGTGTGGTCCAGCGTGAGTGGGTCCGTGACCACCCCGGTCCCGGGGGTTGCAGCCACAACGCTGGTGGCCGGCCCGTCCATGAAGCGGGGCATGCCGGGCGACTCGGCACCGCGCACGGAACCGCTGCGTCGCTCGGTGGACGAATCCCCGTCGATCCGTCGTCGCCGCGACGTCGATCGCGACCTGGTTTCGGGTGAAACCGAAGTCAGCCCCATGCTGGAGCACCCGGTGCGCTCAGTCCGGCAGGCACCTGCTTGCCCAGCTTGCGGTACTCCGCCGCAATGGCGACCAGCAGATCGTCGTCCCCGATGGGACGCCCGGCACCTCGTGCCATCACCGCCGCCACCAGAACGGCATTGCGGATGTGGCCACCTGCCAGGTCGCACTGCGCAGACAGGCGATTGAGCATGGCAGCATCCAGAGCATGGAACGCACCCAGGTGGGCCAGCCACAAGCGGCGGCGCTCCTGCGGCGTGGGCATCGGGAAGTCGAGGATCGCGTCGAGCCGCCGCGTGAAGGCGGAATCGAATCGCGCCCGGCTGTTGCTCGTCAACAGCGCAATGCCATCAAACGACTCGATGCGCTGCAGCAGGTAGTTGGTCTGTGCATTGGCAAACCTGTCGTTGGAGTCCTTCACGTCGGTGCGTTTGCCAAACAGGGAGTCGGCTTCGTCGAACAGGAGCACGACCTCGCTTTGTTCGGCCCTTGCAAAGAGCCGTGCCAGATTCTTCTCGGTCTCGCCGATGTATTTGCTGGTGGTCGCGGCCACGTCCACGCGGTACAGCGGCAATCCCAGCTGGGAAGCCAGCCACCCCGCCGCCAGCGTTTTGCCGGTTCCCGACGCACCCACAAACAGGGCCCGCACGCCTGGCCGGTAACGCGACTGGATGGAGGGTCCCAACGCATCGGCCAGTCCTTCCCGAACCCGGCAACGCTGCTTGAGGGCCAGAAGCTCCGTTCGCAGCGCTGGCGACAACACCAGTGCTTCGTCCACGATCACCTCGGACACGGGTTCGGCAAGCGTGCCCAGTTCACCTGCAAAGCCGCGCTGGAGCACTTCGAACACATGCCCGCCGTCCACGTGCTGCGCGGCCTGCAGGCGCGCCAGGTGGCGCGCTGATCGACCAATGAGGTGTATGTGGAAGGCCCCACTGCGACGGTGGTGTCCCAGATCCCTGGCCAGAGCCGGGTCGTCCACGTGTTGCAGCCAGAGGCGTTCCCGTTCTGTCGCGTTGGGCAGGGGGACTCGCCAGCTGTTGAGCGGGCAGCCGTCGTGGAGATAGTTCCCCTCAGGCCCGGCAGCGACGAGCACCGTCCCGTCGTACCCAGGCAGGCGAGGAACGGAAAACGCATCTCCCGGAGCCAGCTCCACACACACAACCGGCACGGCATCCACCAGCCACAGCCACGGCCCCAGACCCTGGGGAATCTCACCTTCCATGAAGGCCGCCTTGCAGCCCATTGCCTGGATGATCAGGGCGCAGGCCGCGCGCGCTTCGCGCGGATGCCCGCTGCGAACCACCAGCGCAGGTTCGTCGGTCAATGCCTGGGCCTGGCGCGCCGCTTCGGCCTGCACCGAATCGGACAGGTGGATGTTTTCCACGCCCTCCAGCGTGACGCCGGGCCACAGGCGACCCCGGCCTTGCAATGCCAGCACCATCGGGATCGCCACCTGCACACAGACCTCTGGCAGAGGCCGCGTTTCGCCTTCCAGTCGCAACAGACCGGATGCTCGGCCCGGTCCCTCCCAGATCTGCCCCATCGCATCGCCGATCTCCAGGGTGTGCGCCATCCGGTTGATCAGTCCCAGCGATGGTCGAGAACCGGCCAGCGGGGCCTGCAGCCAGGCCAGCACACGTCCGGGCATCGGGTCCGCCTCAACCGCCACCGCAAGGCTCAAGGCCAACAGTTCGGTCAGGTGCAGGCCCAGATGGGCGGCCAGTTCGAGCATCCGCCGTGCATGCTCGGGCGGTGCGTCCAACCAGTTGGACAACGCCTGTCGGGGGTCCTCGCCCACTTGCGCACGGCAGTCGCGAAGCCATTGCGCTTCGGGACCTGTCTCCTCGCATGGCGTTGGTGCCAGCGACGCAAGGAGCAGCTGATGCAAGGGCAGCTCGTGCAGGCTCGGGGGGCGCCAGGCCGCATTCATGGAGCAGCCACCGGATCAAAGCGGAACACCACAACCCGCTCCAGCCAGGGCAGCCAGCCGGGGTCGACATCCAGACCAAGACGACGAACGCGAAGATCGGCCTGATCCAGCCCAAACAGAACCTCCACGTGGGTGGCGCTCCAGCACATCCGGGCGGGGCGCAAGCACAGGCTCGCCAGTCCCACGCGTGCCACCCGGCGCAGATACCGGCGGATCGCAAGCAGCCAACGATCAGACATCTGTGTCGGCGTCAGTGGCTGCACCGGATCGTGTGCGAGCCCCACCCCGGCAGAACCCCAGCTGGCCGGTGCCGACCATGGCCGGGGACGGGATGAACCCGGGTGCTGCAAAGCAGACACCAGTGGCCAGGTCGGGTCGGCCTCGGTCACCCGCAAGCGCTCCAGCACCCGGCGCAGCAGGAGTCCGGCCAGTGCGGCGTCTTCCTGTTCCCCTTGCCAGTTCGAAAAACCCAGGCGCTCCAGCACGTTCAACAGGAAAAGCAATCCACCCGCTGCGGTGGGCACCGCTGCATCCAGGGCTTTGGCGGCCGCCGGTTGCAAACCGGGAATATCCGGCAAGGCCGTGGTTCGAAGCGTCCGATCGTGGGACCCCATGAGCGGCTCGGTGCGCAGCGGCGCGGCACGGCCACCTTGCGTGCTGGTGGGCGGCGGCATGGCCCCAGCGCCGAGATTCGTGCCCCAGCGGCCCTTCATTGGCAAGGCCTGGAGGTCTTCACCCCGGGCATCACTGGTGCCCTGCGACGCAGGCGCCCTGGAGGTGCCTGCCGGCGCAAGGGCTCGCCAGTTCGAGGCTGTGAGCATCGCATGCAGCCAACCCGGGCAAACCCCCTCGGGCAGGCTGTGCACGGTGCCTTCCGTGTCGATGTATTGCATGGACCCGGCATGGGTATCGAGCGCCGACGAAGCCATCCGGTTTGTTCTTTCCAGCCAGCGCCGGGCCCGACTTCGGTCCAGCAGCAGATCCATGGAACGGGTCTGCAGGTGCTGGACCCACCACAACCCCAGCCCATGGGCCACGCCATGAGCCACCAGGGCGGGCAGGGCTGCAGAGGCATACCGATCTTCAGCCAGGCGGTTGAGCAAGCTGTCGAGGAAACGCGCAGCCCCCGCCTGCACCGCCACGCCTGGCAAGGCCAGCGGCCAGTACCACGCGCTCAGCTCACCGCCCTGGGCCCGCCGCAACACGGCCACCTGCGCCGCCTCCAGTCGACTCGCAAAAAACACCGTGTCGCTCTCGGCGGCGTGTTGGTCGACGCCATGCACCCAGCTCCCACCCAGCGCCGCCAGTTGCTGTTCGATCAGCAAGCCCATGCTCTGCGACGACAAACCCTTCGGCAGCTGGCCCAGGTGGAGTCGGCGCACCAGCAGCACGCGTTCGCCGGCGTCGGGCAGGCTGGCGCAGCGCAGCGCGTCTTCGAGCCGGTGCACCGCGTGCACCGCGGCCTGGGCGCTGGGGGCGCGCAGGCACAGGCGTTGAACGGTGCGGTCGGCGGCGCCCACGTTGGCTCCGGTGCTGGTCAGACCTTGAACAGGCTGGTCTTGCGTGCCGACGCGCTGCTCAGCACCTTGGCCTCATCGAAGTGCACGCGCACGTCGGTGTCCAGGTCGATCTGCACGCTGCTGGTGTGCACCAGCCGTGCCGACACCTCACCTTGCCCCACGTCTTCCACCATCGCGCGCGCCATCAAGGTGTTGCCCTTGTAGATCATGGCCTGCATGCCCACGCGCAGGCGGCTGTTGTCCAGCGCGGTGAGCGGGATGCGGCTGCCCACCCGCACCGCCGTGGCGGGCCGCGGCATGCGTCCGGCCACGATGCGGCCCACCGGCGCGTGGCTGGCCAGCAGCAGCGCCATGCGCACCACGTCGTTGATGAGCGCCACCGCCGCTTCGTTCTTCGGTGGCACCTGGTCGAACAGAAAGTCGACGTAAGCCTGCATCTGGCGGCGGTCCACAAAGGGAATGCTGCTCCAGCGCGGCAGGCCGCCCAGGTTGCGCAGGTTGGGCGCTTCGTCGAACTGGGACATGACCTCCGCCCACTCCAGGCGCACCGCCGGCAGCACACCTGAGAACTCGGCGTGCAGGCAGGCACACACGCCAGCGATGCGCTCAAAGAGCTCGCTTGCGCGGCGCGACACCTCGCCTTTGCCGTGGTCGCCGTCGATGATGTCGCCCAGCGAGATCACGGTCTGAGCCTCGCGCTGAACCGACTGCCACGAATTGGCCGAGAGACGCTGGATGTCCAGCCGCTGCACGGCCTGCGCTCGCACCGCAATCGCCTGCGACTGTCGCACCAGCATCTGCCCGATGTGCACGCCGAGCTGGCCCGCTGCTGTGTTGAACGTGGGCATCACCCGCTGCGTGATCACGGTGCTGCGCAATTGCGCGCTCTGCAAGGTGCGCAGCAGCAGCTCGGGCCGGTCAATCTTCTGCAGGATGGCCGGTGCGCCCACGAAGTGCGCTGCCGGTGCCTCGCGCAGCACCTTGAGCATTTCGTCCAGCTCGTCGGGCACGTCGCCGTGCTCGCGCAGGCAGGCCGGTACCGGGGCCTCCAGCAGGCCGGGGTCGAGCATGCGGCGCGGTGCGGTCAGCAGGTTGCTGCTCTCGCGCGGGCGCACGAACGCAAGGTACTGCACTTCTTCGGCCAGCACGCGGGTACGCCGCGCGTTCACCGCATCCACACGGGCCTTTTCTTCTTCAAGCAGTGCTCGCGCCACGCCCACGTCGTGCCGAGCCTCGGCCAGGCGATCGTCGGCCTGACGCAGTCGCATGTCGGCCGACCGCAGGTGGCTCTGCAGTTCGCTCAACGCCTGCTCGCAGCGCGTCAAAGCACTGCGGTAAATCGCCAGACGTCCTTCGAGGTCGCGCAGGATGGCGATGGTGTTTTCCGACAACGCCACGGTTTGCGTGAACAGAAGTGCCTCGTCGGGATCCACCTTTTGCGCGTCCCCGCTTCCCGCTGCGGTGTGAGGCGGCGGTGCCAGCAGCTTGGTCTGAAGTCCTGCGTCGTCGAGAAACTGGGACAACGGGCGTTCGGCTTTGCCGACCTCCAGAAACGGGTCGTTGGGCAGTCCCCGGACCATGAAGTCCTTCAGCAATCCGGGCACGGTGCCACCGTCCTCGGCCGTGAACGTTTTCAGCAGCGCCAAGACCTCCAGCACGGTGCGCTGGCGGTTGGACAAAGCGTAGTCGCGTGCCTCGGTCGACGGTGGCTGCTTGAGCCGTTCGGCCACCGCCACGGTGCGCACCGGTGACAGGCCCACCACCGGGTTGGCATAGACGATGTTGACCGGCGCACTCGGTGCCTTGAACAGGGTCATCTGGCTTTTCTGCTGCACCATTTGCACATTGCTCACCGTGGCAACGAAGTTCATCGATGCGAAGGCCGCCGACGGCGTGACCGAGCGCGCCACCGGCGCAGATGCTGGTGCCTGCAGCTTGGTGAGCACCGGCTGTTTGATGCGCCCGATGAACTCCTTGATCTGCGCCTGCACATTGACCGCGCTGTCGGACTTGGCGATCGCGGCCAGCGCTGGCGAGGTGGACAGCCTTGCCGCGTCCGACGTGGTCATCATCATCTGGCGGATGCGGTGCAGGTCGACCTGCATGTGGGTGAAGCCGAAGTCGGTGATGTCGTCGGCGCGATCGATGCGCGCGCGCAGAAAGGCCATGTACCCCTCCAGTCCACGCAGCGGCAGTTGCGCCTGTTCTCTGGGCGACAAGGCCAGGATGGCCGGGTCGTTCAAGAGGCCCGTGATGGCGCTGGCTTGCCCCACGCGAGCAGAGGGCGTGGGCTCGACCATGTCCAGCGGTTTGAGCCACGTCCACGTGCCGTGAAGGGTCGCCCCTGTGGGTGCGCCGCCTGAGAACCAGACCGTTTCGGCCCTGATCGCGTCGGGGTCGGGCGTGGCCTGTGCGATCTTGCCGCAGCCACCAAAAGCCGCGCAGCCGTCGAACAAGGTGAACGCGATGCCGTTGATGGCACTTGTGCCAATGGCGAGTTCGCTCGCGGGCACCTCCAGGCGCACCCACTCGCCGGGCTTGGGCAGCCCCCCTCTGGGCTGACGGCTCGGGCTTTTGTTCACTCCCCAGGCGATCAGGTCTTCACCCCAGTAGGCGCGCCGGCCATGGTCGTTCCAGTTGGGCCCCACCTTCCACTGGATCATGAGTTCGCGCGGCGGTCGCGTCGCGTCGAGGTAGACCCACACAAACAGGCTGTCGGTGAGCCCGATGGCACCCAGCGTCGCGGTGGCGCCCTCCAGGTAGTGCTGGTGGATGCCGGGCTGCGCGGCCTCCACATGGCCGCCGCCGGCCGGCACCAGCGTGGGTTGGGTGGGCTGCAGTCCATCGTTCGCTTCGAACGGTGCCCAGAGATCGTTGTGCGAGAGCAGCAGCCAGGGCTCGCTGCCGTCCCGCCGGGCGCCGGGGGGAAGCACGTGGCCGAACCACGGGCGATCGTTGGTATCCGCCGGCTTCCCGCTGGGCACAGGTGGCTGCGCGCCCGTCGGGCCGAACACCGCGCGCCCATCGAACAGATCGAACGACACGCCGTTGACCGGCACACCAGCCAGACCCACCTGGGTACTCGGCACTTCGATGCGAACCCACCGGCCAGGGGGCGGCAGCTTGTCCACATGAAAATGCTCGGGAACCTTGAACGGGTGAGTGCCGGTGGTCGGGCGGCCCCAGGTCAGCAGCGGCTCGCCCCAGTAGGCGCGGTGCGCCCAGCCGGTGGCATCGCGCCACTGCAGCATCAGACAGCGCGGCGGGTTGTCCGGGTCCAGGCAGACCCAGGCGTACAGGGTCTCGGCGGCGGTGGCCGTGAAGGCTTGCAACGCGCCATCGAACAGGTGGGCGTGTGCGCCCGGCTGCAGCGTACTCACATGCCCGCCGCCGGGGGGCGGTGGCCCCCAGGGTGCGAGACTCTCTTCGTCCAGCGCCAGCGGGTCGTCGCCGACCTCGGGCACCGACTGCGGGCGCCCGGTGAGCGCGCGCACCAGGTGCGCCTGTTCGTGGCGAAGGCCCTGGCGGGCGCCCAGTTCGCGCGCGCGGCGTTCGGTGAACTCGGCCAGCGCTTCGGCAAACGCCGGGTCAACCACCTCGGCATGCAACAGCTTGGGCTCCCAAGAGGCTTGTGTCACCGGGACCAGCAGGCGAAGGCGCTCAGGCGCCGACATGTCGAAGCTGGCCAGCGGTGCGGCCTCGCGCATGGCCAGGTCGAGCTGCTCGATCGGCACCGGCACCGCGTCGAGTTCAAAACCGGGTGGGAAAAACGGGCTGCTGAGGGTGGGCTGGGTGAGCACGGTGGAGAGGTCCAGTGCGCTCTTGGGCATGAGGCCGCACGGCGGCAGGCGCAGGTAGGGATCGGCCAGCACATTGGGCGCGGGCAGCGGTTCGGGCGTTTCGGCCATCTGCTGCGCAAACTGCTCGATGCGGGCCTGCCACAGCGCAGACAGACGGCTGTTGGCGCCCAGTGCACCGCCCGCCAGCGCGCCCGTCAAACGCTGCAGGCGCGCCTCTCGCGCGCGGCCCCCCTGGCGCACCACCGAGGCCCGGTCCACCCACTGCACGGTACCCGTCTCGCTCAGGCCCACCAGCGCCAGCGGCACGCCCCAGCCTTCCCACGGCAGGGCTTCACCATGGCGCAGCGCGGCTTCGGCATCGAACACCGTGTGGGCCAGCGCGTTGCGCAGTCGCAGCGTGGTCAGCGGCAGCGCACGCCATTCCACCGGCCACGGGTACCAGAGCAGGCGCGCGCCGTCATGAATGCGCCAGTCTTCAAACGCGGCCACCGGGCTGTCGGCGTTGTCGCCTTCGCCGCAGGGGCAGCGGTCGCATGGGTCGGTGGGGTCGAATTCAGCGGTGTCGACCAGCACCGCCTGCAACACCAGCACCCCCACACGCGGCCAGCGGCTGCCCGCGCTGGAGCGCAGATCGGCCAGCGTGATGCCGTCGGGCACATCACGCGGGTTCAGCACCCCGGTGCCATCGGGCTCCAGTGCCTCGTCCGGTCCGCCGCCCTGCACCTGCAGCCAGGCCGGCGGTGCCACCACCGGCAGGTCGTTGAGCCGGCATTCGGTGCGGCGCACCAGCACCACGTCTTCACCGCTCAGGGCGAGACCCTGACCGGGTTCGATGAGCAGGCGCGCGCCTCCCGAGCCTGGCAGGGCAAACACCTCCAGGCCACGCACCACACCGGCGGTGAGCGCCTGGGCGCGGTGGCTCAGCCGCCCGGCCTGCCAGGCCTGCCGGCCCTGCAGCGTCGCGTCGGTGAGCGCACGACCGGCGAACAGGTTGGGCCGGCGGCGCCAGTCGGTTGCGGCCCGGCCTGCGTCTTCCGGTGACAGCGCCACCACGCGCTCGCCCTGCAGCGGTTGTTCAATGCGTTCGATGGTCACGACGGGTCTCCCGGGTGAGGGTTGTGCGGGTGGTCGGTTGGCTCAGGACGGCTTGCCGGATGGCGCGCCCTTTTTCACCGGCACTTTCTTCGCCGGCACTTTCTTCGCCTTCGCCGGTTTCGCAGTGGTGCTGGCGGTGGACTTGCGTACCGCGGCTTTGGCTGGCGCCACGGTGCGCGTCGGCCTCGTGACGCGATCGGTCTTGGGCCGCCATTCGTCCACCGACTTCACGAGCGTGCGCAGGGTGTCGGCGTCCAGCGGCCGCCGGAGTTCGGTTTGCAGATACTTGTTGAGCACATCACTGGCGATCGGCTCGATCAGGTCTTTGGCCACCTCGGTCACCAGCGCCGGGTCCTTGATCGAGCCATCGCGCTGCACGTGTTCAAGCAGCAGACCAAGGGCAGCGGCGGTGAGCGCCGGCGAAGACTCGTACCGCTTGCTTGCGAGCAAGGCCACCGCCGCGTCCATCACCTTGGCCGCGCTGTTCTTCTCGATCTCCACCCAGACCTCGATGAGCCCCAGGCTGTCCATGCGTTTCATGACCCCCTCTTGCTGTACGCCCGGGTCTGCCGGCTGCACGTTCCACTCGGCGTTGCTGGCAATGCGCAGCAACTCGGCGGCCGGGATGGGCGCCCTGCTCTCGCGCTGGATCAGCGCCCACAGCGCCTCGTTCTTCTCGGGCTCACCGAGCACCGCGGCCACACCCAGCACCTGCGTCTTGTCCAACGCCGGTTTGCCGGTCAGTTGTTCGTTGGTGGCAATGGCGTCGGTGAGCAGACCGAGTGCGGCAGCGGTGAGCACCGGCGACTCCAGGTAGCGCTTGCCCGCGAGCAGCCCGATGACGGTGCTGGCAGCAGCCGGCGTGGCGACTTTCAAGACCGCGTCGTAACGCGGCGTGAGCCCGAGTTTTGTGATGCGGGTGTTGAGGTCGAGCTCGATCACGCGCTCGTCGTTGCCCGCGATCTCGCGGTAGCTGCCGGCGAGGTCGTCGCGGTAGGCCAGGTGGCGCCGACGCACGAACCACAGGTTGTTCAGGCGGGCCAGGCGCTGCCATTCCGCATCCGCCGGGCCCAGTGCCTTGCTTTGCAGTGCCTCACGCGGCAGCCTCAGCTTCTGCAGGACCTCGAACGGCCGGCGCTGCGCGATCAGGTTGGGCGCAGCGGGTTTGACCACACGCTGTGCCAGCGTGGCACCCTGCCCCACCCGCGCAGCCACTGCGCGCCACTCCACGCGCGGCACGGGCGCCAGGATCATCACCGCGGTGGAGTCCAGGGATTCCGAGGACGCGGTGAGGTCGATGGGCTGCAGCGCCAGTGCTTCTTCGATCAGCGCGGGCAACTCGTCTTCCGGGATGATGGTGAAGTCCACATCCACCTCGGCCGGAAAGTAGTTCTGCGTGAAATCCACCGCGTTGATCACACCCGCCGGCAAGGGGCCAGCCGGCGGCAAGGCCGGAAAGTGCGTGATGGCAGGAAAGCCGCGTGTGCTCCCCACCGGGGCCACATCGGCCAGGTGCGCCTGGTATTGCATGAGGTGGGCCAGCCGCAGCCCGCGCGGTGCAAAGCCCAGACCCGGCAGGTCACCCCGGTCGGCCCCGAGTTCGCGCCGCACCATGGCTTCGTCGATCCACACCACGGTGTTGTTCTGCAGCGCGATCATGGCCAGCGGCAGCACGTTGGCCGACACACCTGCCGCACTGCCCTGGGTGAAGATGGCGCGCGCGGCGCGGCCTCGACGCGCGTCCAGGGCATCGGCACCGCCATCGTCCTGCCACGGCACCAGCACCACCGCGGTGGCCTCGATCACGTCACCGTCTTCCACCGTGCGCTGGCCGGTGATCGAAGTCGGGTAGGCGCCGATGGGGTTGGCGGTGAATTCCACCGGGCGCAACGCCAGCACGAACAGACCGGTGCGGCTGCGCAGCGGCGGCTGCGGCAGGCGCGACAGGCCAAAGCGCGCCGAGAGTTGTTCGGCCACCGGGAGGTTGGCCAACTGCACGTCGATGTTGCGCGGCAACAGCACGAGCTCGCCAGAGGGCGTCACACCGTGCCCGCTGGAGACCACCAGCGTCTGGGGCTGGCCGCCTTCCTGCACAAACAAGCCCGTGGCCACGCCGCTGCCCGCGGCCTGCCCCAGATCGGCCTCGCGCGTCAAAAAATACTGCTGGTCGCGGATCAGGTCGCGCGCGGCGAGAAAGCGGCCGTCGAAATAGCGTGGACGCCCGCGCCGGTGGTCTTCGATCAACACGCCCGCGTCTCTCAGGGTCTGCACCTGCTCGGAGGCGATGGGCTCGCGGGCGGTGCCGGTGTTCGGGTTCATGGCGTGCTCCGGTGAAGGGATGGGAAAACACGAAAAGCTCAGAGGCCTGTCCAGCGTGCGAGCACGCCCAGGCCCGGCAGAAACCGGCGGCTGTGGTTGTCGACCAGCACGGCGCTGCCCAGGCGAACGCTGGGGTCGGTCGGTTCCACAGGTATCAGCACGCGCGCGATGAAGACCGCGCTGGCGTCCACCGTGGGTGGGTGCTCGGGGCCGCGCGGCAACTCACCGTCACCCGCGCGGTGGTAGCCGTTCAGCACCGCGTCCTGCAGTGCGGCACGGCGTGCGGCGGGGTCGGCGGCGGGGTCGTCCATGGCCGCTTCGCGCGTCAGTGCTTCGGCAGATGTTTCCTGGTCCACCGGCAGCGTGAAGGCACCCGCGCGCAAGGGCAGGCCGAGGCCTGTGTCGGTGAGGTTGCGGCGCGGGACGAGGTGCAGCTCGTACGCATCCCGCAGGCGCGACACGCCAACCGCGTTCAACGCGTCAAACGGGCCGCTGGCAAAAGCCGGTGTGAGACCGCGCGGGCAGGCCACGAATCGCAGGAAAACATCGGCCACCACCGCGCGGGCGGGCAGCGTCACACCGGCTTGTGCACGCGCCGAAATGAAGCGACCTGGCGACGCGTAATCGGCCTGCAGCAGGTCGCTGCGCGCGGCCTCGGCGTCCCACCAGCGTTGCAAGCGCAGGCAGGCCGGGCGCGGCAGCTCGATGAGTCGGCCCAGCCGGTCCACCGCGAGGCCGGCGTTGACCTGGATCTCTTCGGGCTCCTCGTCGGGCCCGCTCTCCACCGCAGGCCGGTGCTTCACACTCAGCCCCGCCAGTGTGCCGCTGCCGGCCACCGCGACCAGCGCCCGAGCAAGCTGGCTGCGGTGGTAGGTCTGTTCGTCGAGGAAATCCTGCGCGTCCAGCAACATGCCGGTGGCGTACACCGGGCGCTCGCCCAGCGGCTGGCGCGTGAGCGGGTCGGCGGTGCTGAAGGTGGTGGCAGTGCTCATGGGATCACTCCTTGCGGGTTCGTGGTTTTCTGCTGCGAGCAACGGCGAGCGGTTGGACAACATCGACCGGCGGCGCCGCTGCCTCGCCCCGCAGGCGTGGGTCCAGCGTGGTCGGGCCGAGCACGAAGTCGCCACCACCCAGCAGCGAGCGCTGCACACGCACCGGGCGGGGTGGCACGGCACGCGCCAGGTAGGTGTCCACCCCCACCAGGCTGGCCACGCCCACCATGAAAGGCCAGCTCGCGGTGGCCACCCGCACCTGCACATGTGCGGGCGATTCCAGGGCCACGATGCGCCGGATCAGGCCCAGGTCCACCTCGTCCACCTCGCGGTGCACCAGCACGGTGGCGCGGTGGGCCAGACGACCGTAGAAGTCGGCGATGGCCTGGTCTTCGGTTTCGCTGGTGGCTTCCTCGCGGTACAGCGCCATGAGCTCGGCGCGCGCCTGGTCGCCCAGCACCAGCGTGTCACCCACCACCGAATTGCCGCTGACCTGCAGGCCCGGCAGCAGCGGGTCGTCTTCATCGGCCAGGTCCACGCCGAGCAGCGTGGCGAGCAAGCGGCGCAGGCGGAAGTCTTCCAGCACCACCACCTCGCCTCCGCTCACGCCTCCGCAGGTGGCCACATCGAGTGCCAGCGACAGCCCACGGCGCGTGCCGTGCCAGCGCGCCAGCTCGGGCGCGGCCTGCAGCCAGGCACGGCGCCGCGCTTCGGGCAGCGCCGCATCCAGGCTCAGGCCGACCCAGCTGGCGAGCCAGTCCAGGTGTTCGGCCGGTGTGCTGGTCGGGTCGGTGAGCAGGTGCGCATGGGACACGCGGTCTTCGAGTTGAGTGAGCACGCCCTCCGCGTTGGCGAGGCTGCGCGAAAGAAAGTCGGCCGGTGAGGCCTGCGGTCGGTACACGCCGATGGCGTGACCGTCGAGCAGCAGGCGCCAGCAGCGCGCGCTGCTCCCGTCGCGCAGCAGCCAGCTGCGCCCAGCGTGTTCAACCACCACCTGTGCACCATCGTTCACTTCAATGCCGCCGGTGGCCAGGCGCAGCAGAAGCGCCACCTCGGGTTCACCACCGAGATCAAGACCCGCGGCATGGCCTTCGTCGATGCTGTCCAGCCACTCACCGGGCAGCTGCGCCGCATCGCCAAACAGGGTCTCGCGGTAGATGCGCGGCAGGTACTGCTCGGCGTAGCAGAAACGGCTGGCCCAGGCGCGCAGCGCCACCACCTCGGGGCTGGCGCGGCCATCGCCGTGCAGGCTCAGACGCACCCACAAATACCTCCCGCTGAGCGATCGCACCGCCGTGCGCGCGTTCTGTACCAGCACAGAGAACAGGCCGCGCAGCCCGCGCTGCGGCGCCCACGGCGCGAGACCCGGATGGGCCGGCAACTCGGAGGGTGCGTGCTCCCACACCGCCTGCGGCACGTGAGGGCCGGATGCGGCCGGATCGATACCCCGCACATCGCGTCCGAAGGCGTGCGGGTGCCAGGCGTCGAGCCGCTGGGGCGCTGGCGGCTGCGGGTCGTTGGTGGCGGCCAGCCACACCACCACGCCGCAGGCCGGGGGAATGCTGGCCTCCATGAACACGCGATGCCAGGTGGTGGCGGGCGTTCCGCTGTCGATGAGCTTCGCGCGCAGGCGCTCGCCCTCGGTGGTGAAGCTGGCAGCCGTGCCGCTTCGCGAGAGGTTGGGCAGGGCCAGCGGAAACAGCGGCTCGGCAGCGTCTTCGCGCACGGGGTAGTGCGCCACCCCCTCGGGGCGGTGCACGGAAGACGCCTCGCACTGGTCGCCCGCCAGCGGGAACACCTCGCCCAGCGCGTGCAACTCGCCCGTCGGGCTCTCGTCAATGGCAAACGCGGGTGCATCCACCCGGCCAGGCATGCGCACAGCGATGCGCTCGCCATCGAGCCAGGTGAGCGCGTACGCATGCACCGCACCGCGCAACACGCGCATGGGACCAGGCGTGAGGTTGGCCTCGTCGAAACGCCTCACCCAGGCATGACCCGCGGTGTTCCAACCCATGAGCAGCAGGCCACCGGCTGGGTGGCAGGCCACCGCAAACGGCTCGGCAACGCCGGTCCAGCCTTCATGCACCACCGTGATCGCGGGTGCGCGACAGTTCTCCGGATCGGGGCGGAAAACGCCGGGTGCGTAGGCGTCGGCGGCCGGTGTCTGACTGGGCAGCGGGTACCCCTTCAAACGCGCGAGCCGCCCGCTGCCGCGCTCAAGCACCCACACGCCGCCTTCGGGGTGCGCGGCCAGGCGCCAGGGTGCATAGCCGGGCTCTGTGACTTGCACGGCAGCCCAGCGCCTGCGCAGGTCGTGCATGAGCACGCGCCCGGGCAAGGCCACATAGAGAACGCCGTCGCTGGCCACGCACAGGTCGGTGGGCACGGCGTCCAGCGAAAACGCGATGGCGGCCTCGGGCAGATGCGCGCTGCGCACCACGATGGCCTGGCTGGGCGCGTGCCAGCTGCACGCCACGCCTTGCGCGTCGAGCGCGCGAGGCACTTCACTCAGGGCCAGCAGCGCTGCGCTGCGGCTGGCGGCTGCGTCGGCGGGCGCTTCCAGTTCGCGCTCGGAGGCCAGGCACAGCGCGTTGCAGGCCGCGTGCCAGCGCACATGGTCACCGTCCTGACCCAGCGTGGGCCAGTGGGCTGCAGCCTGCAGCGACCAGAAGCGGGAGCCGTTGGCGTCCATCAGCAGAGCTCCGGCACCACCGGTACGGCCACCGCATTGGCCTGCGCAAACGGGTTGGGCAGGGCGCGCAGATTCGTCGGCGCCTCGCCGCCTTCCATCACCACAATGGACAACAACTCGGGCAACTGCCAGGGCTGCAGGTTCAGCGTCTGCTGTGCGCCGATCTGGTTGCGCGGCAGCAGCGCCCAGTCTTCCTGGCCGGTGGCGCCCTGGCGCGCAAACAGCTGCAGGCCGGTGACCTCGGCCACGCCAGCCACGCGCGAGATCTCCACCTCCAGTTCGCGTTCGCGCACCGGGCGCCCGAGCGCCCAGCCTTCGCCGTCGAGCCCGCCGGGGGCCAGCGGCCAGAGCAGGCGGCGCAGGGCTTCCCGCACTTCGTACAGCAGCTTGTCGCGCGCAAACCCCTCACGCAGGCGAAGCGCCACCGACAGGCCCAGCGGCACGTATTCACAACCGATCACATAGAGCTCCGTGGCCAGCGGCACACGCGCCGAGAGGTGGGCGTGCACGCGCTCGATGAAGGGCCGGTCCGGGCGCGGGTTGGGCGCGGGCGACAACGCGGCAGAGGGCAGCACCACCACGCTCACCACACCGGGCACATTGAAGCGCCGGTCGCGCGGCTTGAAGCGCGGCATCACCTCGACCCGACCCACATCGGCTGCAGGTGTTTCCAGCGCGAGGCGTTTGAAGTCGTCGATGGTCACCGCGCGCTGCTGGTGGCGCAGCGTGGCGGGGATGCGCCGCTCGGCCTGGGGCAGGGTTTCGGCGTCTTCGCCACCGTCCATGGACAAGGGCTGGTGCACCTTCATGGCCGGTGCGCGCTGGCGGTTGATCAGCGTGGCGGCGATCTCGCTCAGGCTGCCGGGCGCGAGGTTGCCCGCGCGTCCGCCGCCGAAGCGCCCACGCGCCAGGCGCACGCGCATGAGCCGCTCGGGGATGCGGCCGCGCACGCCGTCACCAAAACGCAGGATGCCGGCCTCGGCATCAAGCTCGAACGCACCGGCCTCGCGCGCCAATTGGGCATCCGCGCTGATCGCAGCGAGATCATCCACACGCTGCCAAGGCTGGTAACCGAGCCCACCCGGCTCCTCCACCTCGATCACCAGCGTCTGGGGATCCACCGAACCGGCGGGCAGGGCAAACGTCTGGTCGGCTGCACCGGTGCTCGTGCCAAGCACCTGGCCCTGCAGGGTCACGCGCTGGTCGACCTCGGCTGCGTTGATGCCGAGCCAGGTGAGCGGCAGGCGCTGCACCTGGCTGCCCGGGCGCGGCCGCACGCGCAGCCAGGCCACCAGCCGCCCGGCGCGGGCTGCGTCGTCCAGCCGGGGCGGTGCATCGCCCACACCGGCCAGCGGGTTCACACCAACCTGGTTCGAAGGCACCCAGATATCGTCCCGGCCGGGCAGCGGCAAGCGCAGCGTGCCCGGGCGCGTGAAGCCGCGCGAGGTATCGCTGCCGGGCAGCGGCTCTATCGTGAGGTAGTCCAGGGACTGCGTGCCGGGCTTGCGCGTGACCATCTCCCAGACCACCGGCACCTGGGCCAACGGGCCCACCTCCTCAAACAGCGCGGGCAGAGGCAACGCTGGCACGACGCCCAGCGACAGCAGCGCGGGCACGCCCGTGTCACCACCGCCGAGGGCGGCGCGCACGCTGTCGTTCACACCCACCTGCTCCGAGGGGCTGGGGGCTGCAGGCGCAAGCAAGGCGATCCACAAGGCACGGTCGGTCGAGCGCTCGAACACATCGAGCCCGCCCACTTCGGCATGCCCTTCGCCAAACACCGCGAGCGTCTCGTAGCCCTGCACCGCACCGCTGATGCGGTGCACGCGCGAGAGACCACTGATCACATCGGCCATGCGCGCCGTTTCTGCGTCGGTGAGCTTGCGTTTGATGTAAGCCTCGCCGCTGACCGGCAGCACCGTGGTCTCACCCAGCGTCTCGAATGGCAGCGCGCCCTTGAGGCGAGCACCTGGCAGCAAGGAACTCGCGCGCAGATCGGACAGTGGCTGCGCATGCGACAGCCCCACGATGCCGCGCGCCGGCTGGGCCGCGCGCAAGCCTTGGCCAAGCAGCTTCAGGAACACCAGGCGCTGGCGCTCGGGAATCAGGTTGGCCCGGTAGAGCAACGCATCGCCCAGCCAGGCGAACAACTCCAGCAAGGTGCGCCCGGGGTCGCCCTGGCGCGGGTTGGTCCACTCGGGCGTGTGCGCGGGAATGCGCGCGATCAAGTCTTCAACGAGGTCGTCGAAGCGGCGGTCATCAAGACTCGGAGGAACAATGGGCATCTAGGCCTCCAGCTGGATGTTCACGTTCATGCGGCCCGGCGCGCCCGTGCGTGCCAGCCGGTACTGGATCTCCACCCGCAGGTGGCTGGGCGCATCGGGCACGTCCCACACCTCGACTGCGTCGAGCAGGATGCGCGGCTCCCA
>JANPKR010000189.1:0-4548 GCA_031426175.1 Hydrogenophaga sp.
GAACAGGCCGTCCTTGATCATCTCGCGCGCGCCACCACCGCCCTCTTCGGCCGGCTGGAAGATCAGGTAGACCGTGCCGTCGAAGTTGCGGTGCTTCGCAAAGTGCTGGGCCGCGGCGAGCAGCATGGCGGTGTGCCCGTCGTGGCCGCAGGCGTGCATTTTGCCGGCGTGCTGGCTGGCGTGGGCGAAGGTGTTGTGCTCCTGCATTGGCAAGGCGTCGATGTCGGCGCGCAGGCCGATGGCGCGACCGCAGGCACCGCCGTCGCGGCCGTGCACGATGCCCACCACGCCGGTGGTGCCCATGCCGCGGTGCACCGGAATGCCCCACTCGGTGAGTTTGTCCGCCACCACGTCGGCGGTACGGACTTCCTTGAAGCAGAGTTCCGGGTGCGCGTGGATGTCGCGGCGCACGGCAGCGATGCCTGCGGCCTGCGTGAGGATGGAGTCAATGAGTTTCATGGGGACCTTTGCATGCCGTGGCGGTGGCGAAATGACAAAGGCTCATCGTATCCAACACACCGCTGCAGCGGGGCCACACGGGCGACAGCCCCATGGCCGACCGGGTCGAACCTGGCCGCGATCACTCCTTGCGCCGGATCACACTCGCTCGCGCCGCATCTTCTTTGTAGACATACGAACGCTCACCGCCCTGCCAGGTGCCCAGCCACAGCATGTTGGCCGAGATGGCGTCGTGGTCGGTGTCGCTGAAGGGCCTGTCGTAGGTGGTGACCACGCCGCGGTAGGGCTGTTGCAGGTTCTCCAGCGACTGCTTCAGGCTCTTGCCGGTGATGTTGCCCTTGGTGAGGAACATCGCGCGCAGCAGCAGGTGCACCGAGTCGTAGGTCTGTGCGGCGGACATCATCGAGCCGATGGGCCGCTCCTTGGAGATCTTGGCGTAGCCGCGCAGGAACGTGCTGTTGCGTTCCATGAAGGTGTTGGGCAGCACGGTCTGGACCACAAAAGTCCCTTCGACCGCGCCTTTGGAAGCTTCAAAAGCCGACGCGTGCGACAGACCCCAAGGGCCGTATTGCGGCACGTTCCAGCCGGCAGCAGCGCGGCTGGCCGAGATCACGCCCTGTTCGGGCCCGACCGTCCAGCCAATAAGCGCGTCGGCGCCGGAATCCTTGAGCTGTTTCATTTCATCGGCCAGCGTTTTCACACCCACCTTGAAGCGCACGACGATGTGCGGCTTCAGGCCCGCGGCCTGCAGCGCCGCCTCCAGGTCCTTAAGCCCGCCGTCACCGTAACCGGTGGTGTCCACCAGAAGCGCCACCTTTTTCAAGTTGCGCTTGACGATGTCGGCCACGAGAAACTGCGACTGCAACTGGTCGCGCGCCGAGGTGCGGAAAATGTAGCTCTCGGCCGCCGGGTACTTGGCGGTGATGGCGGTACCGGTGGCACACGGCACGATCAGGATGTGCTGGTTTTTCTGGAACACGTCGAGCGCCTTCATGGCCACGCCGGTGTTGCAGAAGCCCACGGTGGCCGCCACCTTTTCGGCAAGCACCAGTTCTTCTGCGTGTTTGAGACCCATGTCCGGGTTGGCCTGGTCGTCGCGGATCACCAGCTCCAGCTTGCGCCCGAGGTAACCGCCCACGGCATTGATCTCGTCCACCGCCACCTGTGCACCCACCCGCGCGCTGTTGCCCATGTCGGACGACCCACCTGTCAACGGCAGGATCAGGCCGAGGCGGATGAGCTTGGGGTCTGCGGCGGCAGGCGCGGCGTTGGTGGACGCGGGAGCCTGGGCCCAGACCGGTACCAAAACAAGCGACAGGGCAAGTGCCACCAAAGGGCGAACTGACAGCTGCATGAAAAGCCTCCAGAGCGGATGGGATGTTCATCGACCAACGCTCAACAGGCTACAGCGCAACTCTTTGGGAAGGCAATCGGGCGAAACGCGCTGAGGGCAATGACGCCGGCGCCACAGCGCAGATCCACTTTTCTGGAAATTAATTCCAACCTCCTCCTTTCAGACGCAACCTCTCCCCACCAAGTCCTCCAAAGAATTTACTTTTTCATCTTCCCTCGTCGCTGTGTACCGCTGCATGGGTGGCAGCCCGCGGGCCACACCCACAGTCGCACACATCGCAAGTGACGCAAGCGTGCAACGTGACCTTCAAGACCTCGCCTAACGCCGGATGCGACCGTCTTCGGTCAGCAGCGTGAGCTCCACGAACTTCGAGCCGGTGTGTTTGCTGGGGCTGAAGTCGACCGGGAAGCCGCCGAAATTGACGTTCTGCATGCCCTGCACAGCGTTGATGAAGGCTTCGCGCGTGAGTGCCCGCCCCGCGCGGCGCACGCCTTCGGTGAACACCTTGGCGGCCACAAAACCTTCCATACCCGAGTAGTTGGGCTCCACGCCGCGCTTGTCCTTGATGGCCGCGAGGTACTCCCCCGACAGCGGCGTGGCAGGCGTGTACGGAAACGGCATCACCTGGCTCACAGACACACCACGAGCCTCGGCACCGAGCTCGTCGATGAGGGCCTGCGTTCCCACGAAAGACACGTTGTAAAAATTGCCGTTGAACCCGGCCCGACGCGCCTGGCGCACAAACGTGGCCACCGACTTGTAGGCACCGATCTGCACGATGGCCTCGGGCTTCTGAGCCATGATGTCTTTCACCGCCTGCGCCACCTCGATGGTGTTGCGCTCCACCGTGCCCAGGGCCGCGGGCTGCAGGCCCAGGGTGGTCATGGCCCGGGTGACGCCCTCCAGACCGGTCTTGCCGTAAGCATCGTCCTGGTAGAAAACCGCTATCTTCTTGATGCCGGTGGAAGTGATCTGGCGAACGATGGCAGCCGTCTCGTCAAAGTAGGACGCACGCACGTGGATGGCATAGCGGTTGAACGGCTCGCGCAGCGCCTGCGCACCGGTGAAGGGCGCGAAGAACGGCACTTTGGCGGTGGACGCCAGCGGCAATGCCGCCAGGCTGGTGGGCGTGCCGATGTATCCGAACAGCGCAAACACGTCGTCCGCAATGAGCTGGCGCGTGTTGGCGGCGCAGCGTTCGGGTTCGTATCCGTCGTCCAGTCGCTTGATCTCGATGGTGCGTCCATTCACCCCACCTTTGGCGTTGACCGTGTCGAAGCAAGCCTGCGCGCCCAGGTGAAACTGCAGGCCCAGCTGCACGGCCGCGCCGGTGAAGGGCGCGGACTGCCCCACGATGATGCGCGTGTCGGTCAGGGCAGCGCTCTGCGCACGCGCAGCACCGCCCCGAGAGACCAGGGCTCCAGAACCGACCAACTTGCACGCGGTGGACAGGACTTCGCGACGCTGCATGCAGATACTCCTGATATGCTGATTTGTGAATTTCCCAGGGTAAAGCAAGTGCCCTGCCAAGTCCGAGCCAGAAGTCACGAGACCCATTCCTCCCGATGAACTCCACCGTGCACACGATCCGCGGCGCCTGCCCTCACGATTGCCCCGACACCTGCTCCCTGGTCACCACGGTGGAGAACGGTGTGGCGCTGCGGGTGCAGGGCAATCCCGAACACCGACACACCGACGGTGCGCTGTGCACCAAGGTGTCTCGCTACACCGAGCGCACCTACCACCCAGATCGCCTGCTCCACCCGATGATGCGAACGGGTCCCAAGGGCAGCGGGCAGTTCAGGCGTGTGGGTTGGGACGAAGCGCTGGACACCATTGCCGAACGCTTGAAGGCCATTTCAGCGCGAGACCCGCAAGCGGTGGTGCCCTACAGCTACGCCGGCACCATGGGCCAGGTGCAAGGGGAGGGCATGGCGGCGCGCTTTTTCCACCGGCTCGGTGCATCGCACCTCGAGCGCACCATCTGCGCGTCGGCCGGCGGCGAAGGATTGATCCAGACCCTGGGCGGCAAGGTCGGCATGAAGGTCGAGCACTTCGCCGATTCGAAGCTCATCGTCATCTGGGGCAGCAACTCCATCGGCAGCAACCTGCATTTCTGGCGCCTGGCCCAGCAGGCCAAACGCAGCGGTGCGCGGCTGGTCTGCATCGACCCTCGGCGCTCCGAGACCGCAGAGAAATGCCACGAACACATCGCTCTGCGCCCGGGCACCGACGCGGCACTGGCGCTGGCGCTCATGCACCAGCTCATCACCCACGACTGGCTGGATCACGACTACATCGCGCAGCACACGCTGGGCTGGGAAACCCTGCGCGAGCGTGCGCTGCAGTGGCCGCCCGAACGCGCGGCCGAGGTGTGCGGCATTCCGGTGCAGCAGATCGCCGATCTGGCGCGCGATTACGGCACCACGAAGCCGGCCGCCATCCGTCTGAACTACGGCATGCAGCGTGTGCGCGGCGGTGGCAATGCGGTGCGCGCCGTGGCCTGCCTGCCCGCGCTGGTGGGCGCGTGGCGCCATCCGGCGGGTGGTTTGCTGCTGTCCAGCTCGGCGCAGTTCCCGGTGAACCGCGCGGCCCTGCACAAGCCCGAGCTGCTGGACGGGCGCACGCCACGCACCATCAACATGAGCACCATCGGCAACGACCTGTTGAACCCGGGCTGTGCCGCCTTCGGGCCCAAGATCGAAGCGTTGATCGTCTACAACAGCAACCCGGTG
>JANPKR010000190.1:0-5586 GCA_031426175.1 Hydrogenophaga sp.
CAGGCTCTACGGCTCGCTGTTCTTTGGCGCCGTGGCCAAGATCGACCCCATCGTGGCCGAGGTGGAACGTTCAACCACACCCGTCAACGTGATGCTGGACGCCAGCCACATGATCTCGCTGGACACCACCGGGCTGGACGCGCTGGAGCAGCTGCACAAAGCGGTGCACAAACGCGGCGGGCATCTGGGCATGGTGGGTCTGCACCCGCAGCCGCGCTCGCTGATCGAACGCTCCGGCTTTGCGGCGCGGCTGAACACCTGCGAGTGACCCCGCACGACCCGGCCCGGGATGGGGACCGGTAAAATCGCGCCTTTCCCCGCACCAGGCTCCGAACACCATGTCCTTCTTCCGCCGCCCCGACTACAAGTCAGACGCCACGTTGTTCATCGAACAGCTCAAGGCCGACAAGCCGGGACTGGAGCAGTCGCAGCGCCTGGGCCGCTCGCTCCTGTGGGACAAGGCCATTGACCGCAACCTCCAGGCCGAAGCCGAAACAGCCCGAGTGCCGCAGCAGCCCTACGTGTACCAGACCGGCTCCGACCACAGCTGATCCGGCGTCGCCCCTCCGACAGCGACATGAGCAACGAGGTGCACACACTGAACGAGGCCCCCCAAGGCCTCGATGCGGTGCTGCCCACCGTGGTGGACCATGTGGCGCTGGCGCGTCTCTATGGCGAACCGCTGTTCGCCATGCCGAGGGATCTCTACATACCGCCCGACGCGCTGCAGATCTTTCTGGAAGCGTTTGAAGGCCCGCTGGACTTGCTGCTCTACCTGATCAGAAAGCAGAACTTCAACATCCTCGACATTCCCATGGCGGGGGTCACGCGCCAGTACCTCACCTACGTGGACGAAATCCGCAACAGCAACCTCGAACTGGCGGCAGAGTACCTGCTGATGGCGGCCATGCTGATCGAGATCAAGTCGCGCATGCTGCTGCCGCCCAAGAAGACGGCCGAGGGCGAAGAGGCCGAAGACCCGCGCGCGGAGCTGGTGCGCCGCCTGCTCGAATACGAGCAGATGAAACTCGCCGCCCAGCGCCTGGCCGACGCGCCGCAGTACGGGCGCGATTTCCTGCGCGCCCAGGTTTATGTGGAGCAGGCATTGGCGCCGCGCTTTCCCGACGTGAGTGCCATCGACCTGCAAAGCGCCTGGCGCGACATCCTGAAGCGCGCCAAGCTGGTGCAACACCACAAGATCAGCCGCGAAGAACTCTCGGTGCGTGAGCACATGAGCATCGTGCTGCGCCGGCTGCAGGGCCGCAAGTTCGTCGAATTCGGCGAGCTGTTCGATCCTGAAAAGGGCTCGCCCGTGCTGGTTGTCACCTTCATCGCGATGCTCGAACTGGCCAAGGAAACGCTCATCGAATTGACCCAGGCCGAGGCCTTCGCCCCCATTTATGTCCGCCTGGCTTACACATCAACATGAGCCCCCACGCTCCACCGCTTCGCGGGTCGCTGCCCCCCACAGGGGCTGAGCCGCCTTGGGAGCGGCCCGGCGTCGGCTCACCCTACCCATCAACATGACCGACCTTCACCGCTTCGACGTCCTCATCATCGGCAGCGGCCTGGCCGGGCTGACCGCAGCACTGCACCTGTCCACAACCCACCGCGTGGCGGTGGTCACCAAGCGCGCCCTGATCGACGGCTCCAGCAATTGGGCACAAGGCGGCATTGCGGCAGTGCTGGGCGAGGGCGACAACTTCGCCTCGCACGTGGACGACACCCTGGTGGCTGGCGCTGGACTGTGCGACCTGGAAGCCACGCAGTTCACGGTAGAAAACGCGCCGGCTGCCATTGCCTGGTTGCAGGAACTCGGCGTGCCGTTTTCGCTGGAGCACGGTGAACTGCACCTCACGCGCGAAGGTGGTCACAGCCACCGGCGCATCGTGCACGCAGCCGACGCCACCGGCGCAGCGGTGCAGGCCACACTCATCGAGCGCGTGCGCAACACGCCCGCCATCCAGGTGTTCGAGCACCACATGCTGGTCGACCTGATCACCGACCGCAAACTGCCCGGCCACGACCCGGCCCGGCAGGTGGCCGGACGCTGCTTCGGCGCCTACGTGCTCGACACCGTGCGCGACGAGGTCGTCACCTTCAGCGCCAGCCACACCGTGCTGGCGACCGGCGGCGCCGGCAAGGTTTATCTCTACACCACCAACCCCGACACCGCCACTGGCGACGGGATCGCCGCAGGCTGGCGCGCCGGCTGCCAGGTGGGCAACATGGAATTCATCCAGTTCCACCCGACTTGCCTCTACCACCCACACGCCAAGAGCTACCTGATCACCGAAGCCGTTCGCGGTGAAGGCGGCCTGCTCAAGCTGCCGGCACACCTGGGCAGCCACCGCTTCATGCCCGACCACGACCCGCGCGCCGAGCTCGCACCCAGGGACGTCGTGGCCCGCGCAATCGACTTCGAGATGAAGAAGCACGGCCTGGACTGCGTGTACCTCGACATCTCCCACCAGAGCCCCGAGTTCCTGCAGGAGCACTTTCCCAACATCCTGGCGCGCTGCGCCGAGCTGGGCATCGACATCACGAAAGAGCCGATTCCCGTGGTGCCGGCGGCGCACTACACCTGCGGCGGCCTGGTGACCGATCTGGGCGGGCGCACCGACATCGCCGGCCTGTACGCGGTGGGCGAAACCACTTGCACCGGCCTGCACGGCGCCAACCGGCTGGCGAGCAACTCGCTGGTGGAGTGCATGGTGTTTGCGCAGGGTGCGGTGAACGCGATCCGCTCGGTGGACGTGGTCGACACCCCTCCCATGCCACTGTGGGACGACAGCCGCGTGCGCGACGCCGACGAGCAGGTGGTGATCTCGCACAACTGGGACGAGCTGCGCCGCTTCATGTGGGACTACGTGGGCATCGTACGCACCAACAAACGCCTGGAGCGCGCGGCCCACCGCATCGCGTTGCTGCAGTCGGAGATCCACGAGTTCTATTCGCAGTTCCACGTCACGCGCGACCTGCTGGAACTGCGCAACCTGGTGCAGGTGGCCGACCTGATCGTGATGTCGGCCATGCTGCGGCACGAAAGCCGCGGCCTGCATTTCAGCCGGGACTACCCGGACATGTTGCCGGTGGCGAAACCGACCATCCTCGTACCGCCAGCGCGCTGAGCCTGTTCAGGCAGCGCCGATGTTCGGGACCAGCGCGCCGGGGTTCTGACCGCTGCGCTGCGCACCGGTGAATGCCAGCATTCGGTCGATGGGCAACCGTGCCCGGGGGATCAGCGCCGGATCGACGTGGATTTCGTTGAGGCCTTCTTCGAGAATCTGCGCCACACCCGCCAGCCCGTTCATGGCCATCCAAGGGCAATGCGCGCAGCTCTTGCAGGTGGCGCTGTTGCCGGCGGTAGGCGCCTCGATGAACACCTTGCCAGGGTTCTGCTGGCGCAGCATGTGCATCATGCCGTTGTCGGTAGCCACGATGAACTCGGGTGCGTCCATCTCGCGTGCTGCACGCAAAATCGCAGAGGTGGAACCCACCGCGTCTGCCAGCGCAATCACGTCGGCCGGGCTCTCCGGGTGCACCAGCACCTTGGCCTTGGGATGTTCCTTCATCAAGGCCTGCAACTCGAAGGCCTTGAACTCGTCGTGCACGATACAGGCGCCGCCCCACATCACCATGTCGGCCCCGGTCTCGCGCTGGATGTAGCCACCCAGGTGCTTGTCGGGCGCCCACAAAATCTTGTGGCCCTTCTCCTTCAAGGCGCTGACGATGTCGAGTGCGCAGCTCGACGTCACCAGCCAGTCCGAACGCGCCTTCACAGCCGCGCTGGTGTTGGCGTAGACCACCACCGTGCGATCCGGGTGGGCGTCGCAGAAGGCGCTGAATTCGTCGATGGGGCAACCGAGGTCGAGCGAGCAGTTGGCGTCGAGGTCGGGCATGAGCACGGTCTTCTCGGGGCTCAGGATCTTGGCGGTCTCGCCCATGAAGCGCACGCCCGAGACGATCAGTGTTTGTGCCGCGTGGTCGCGACCGAAACGCGCCATCTCCAGTGAGTCGCTCACGATGCCGCCCGTCTCGATGGCCAGGTCCTGCAGGTCGGGGTGCACGTAGTAGTGGGACACCATGACCGCGTTGCGCTCTTTCAGCAGGCGGCGGATCTTGTCTTTCAGTTCGGCGCGCTGCTTGGGCCCGGGCTCGACCGGCACACGCGCCCAGGCGTGCTGCGTAGGGCAGGCGGGTTGCTCGTATTCGACGTCGATGACGGTTGCTTCGGTGTTCATGGTGTCTCTTTCGGAAGGCGTCAGAGCGCCTCGAATCGCATGGAAAAATCGATCGCCTTCACGTCTTTGGTGAGGGCCCCGATGGAGATGCGGTCCACGCCGGTTTCGGCCAGCACGCGCACGGTCTGCAGGTTCACGCCGCCCGAGATTTCGAGCACTGCGCGGCCCGCGTTGCGTTTCACCGCTTCCTGCAAGGTGGGGATGTCCATGTTGTCCAGCAAGAGCATGGTGGCGCCGCAGGCCAAGGCCTCGTCGAGCTGAGCCAGGGTCTCCACCTCGATCTCGACGAACCGTGCCTGGGGTGCGGTCTCGCGCACGCGCTGCAGCACCTGGGCCACGCCTCCGGCAGCGGCGATGTGGTTCTCCTTGATGAGCACCGCGTCAAAGAGGCCGATGCGGTGGTTCACGCCGCCGCCGGTCGTCACGGCGTACTTCTGTGCCAGCCGGAGCCCAGGCAAGGTCTTGCGCGTGTCCACGATCTGCGCACGCGTGCCGGCCACCGCGTCCACAAACACCGCCGTCTTGGTGGCCACTGCCGAGAGCAATTGCAGGAAGTTGAGCGCGGTGCGCTCGGCGGTGAGCAGCGGCTGCGCGCGGCCTTCGATGGTGAGCACGGTCTGGTCGGGTGCGCAGCGCTGACCCTCGGTCACGTGCCAGGTCAGCCGGGCCTGCGGATCGAGCGACAGCACCGCCGCCTCGGCCCACGCCGTGCCGCAGATCACCGCCGCTTCGCGGGCCAGGATGCGAGCCCGTGCGGGTCGCTCGGCGTCGATCAGCGCAGCGGTCAGATCGCCATCGCCCACATCTTCCGCGAGAGCTTGCGACACATCGCGCAAAGCCAGTTCGTGCAGGTCATCCAGGGTGAAATCGGAGAGGTGTTTCATGGGCCGCAAGCATACCGGGATGGTCTATAGTCCCGCATTCTCACCCACCCCTGAAACACGCGGGACCCACGAATGAGCACCCCCACCCCCACTGCGCCCATGGCCACACCTTACGGCACGCTGCCAACAGCCTCGCCCCTGCCCCAGCGCAAGCCCGTTAGCCTGCCGCGCCTGGCCGAAATGCGCGAGCGCGGCGAGAAGATCACCATGCTCACCGCCTACGACGCCACCTTCGCCGCTGTGGCCGACGCCGCCGGTGTGGAGTGCATCCTGGTGGGCGATTCGCTGGGCATGGTGTGCCAAGGCCTGGCCAGCACCGCCGGCGTGACGCTGGAGACCATGGCCTACCACGTGGAGAGCGTGGCGCGGGGTCTGCGCCGCGTGCAGGCCACCGCCTGGTTGCTGGGCGACCTGCCGTTCGGCAGTTACCACGAATCCAAGGAACAGGCCATGCGCAG
>JANPKR010000191.1:0-3816 GCA_031426175.1 Hydrogenophaga sp.
TCAGCCCAGCCGCTGGCGGTGGCGTGCGATTTGGTGGAGCACTTGCGCGGGCGCTGTGCCGCCCAGCGTGTTGCGTGCGTTCAGTGAGCCGCGCAGGCTCAGGCACTCGTACACATCCTTTTCGATGGACGCATTGAAAGCCTGCAGCACCGCCAGCGGCAGTTCGGACAGGTCGCAGTTGTGCGAGACAGCGGCCTTCACCGCGTGGGCCACGGTCTCGTGGGCATCGCGAAACGGCAAGCCCTTCTTCACCAGGTAGTCGGCCAGGTCGGTGGCGGTGGCGTAGCCCTTTTTGGCCGCTTCTTCCATGGCCACAGCGTTGACCGTGATGCCGCCTTCCTTCGCGCCAGTGGCCGGGTTCAGCTGGCCACCCACCATCTCCACGAAGATGCGCAGCGTGTCCTTCAGGGTGTCCACCGTGTCGAACAGCGGCTCCTTGTCTTCCTGGTTGTCCTTGTTGTAGGCCAACGGCTGGCCCTTCATGAGCGTGATCAGACCCATGAGGTGGCCGACCACACGGCCGGTCTTGCCGCGCGCGAGTTCGGGCACATCGGGGTTTTTCTTCTGCGGCATGATCGACGAGCCGGTGGTGAAGCGGTCCGCGATTTTCACGAAGCCGAAGTTCTGGCTCATCCACAGAATCAGCTCTTCGCTGAAGCGGCTGATGTGCACCATGCACAGCGAGGCGGCGGCGGTGAATTCAATGGCGAAGTCGCGGTCGCTCACGCCGTCAAGGCTGTTCTGGCACACCTGCGGTTCACCGCGCTCGTCCACCATGCCCAGACTGCGCGCCACGCGCTCGCGGTCCAGCGGGTAGGTGGTGCCGGCCAGCGCGGCCGAGCCCAGCGGCAGGCGGTTGGTGCGGCGGCGCACGTCGACCATGCGCTCGGCATCGCGCGAAAACATTTCCACATAGGCCAGCAGGTGGTGCGCGAAGCTCACCGGCTGCGCCACCTGCAGGTGGGTGAAGCCCGGCAAGATCACGTCCACGTTCTTCTCGGCCACGTCCACCAGTGCGCCTTGCAGCTCGCCCAGCAGCGGGATGATGAGGTCGATCTCGCTGCGCAGCCACAGGCGCACGTCGGTGGCCACCTGATCGTTGCGGCTGCGCCCGGTGTGCAGGCGTTTGCCTGCGTCGCCCACCAGCTGGGTCAGGCGGGCCTCGATGTTGAGGTGCACGTCTTCGAGATCGAGCTTCCACTCGAAGCCGCCAGCCTCGATCTCCGACGTGATCTGTGCCATGCCTTGCTGGATGGAAGCCAGGTCTGCCGCGCTGATGATGCCTTGGGCCGCCAGCATCTCGGCGTGCGCGAGGCTGCCGGTGATGTCGGCTTGCCAGAGGCGTTTGTCGAAGAACACGCTGGCGGTGTAGCGCTTGACCAACTCGCTCATGGGCTCCGAGAATAGGGCGGACCAGGCTTCGGATTTCTTGTCGAGTTGGTTGGTGGACATGGTGTTGCCAGCGGCTGTGGAGAGAAGTGAAGGAGCGGTGGACCGCAGAACAAAGGGCGACAACAGGGGGATTGGTGGATCTTTCAATCGAGTCGCCGTGCACTTTCGTGGTGCTGGGCCGGCACCCGCGCACAATCCGACGTCACACGACCCGAGCATCGACGCACGCCCCATGAAAGACTCACGAATTTTATCGACCTTCCAGGATCTGCCCAGCACCCTGGGCACGCAGTCGCTTGAAGAGATGCCCGAGCACGTTCGCGCACGCGACCGCGTGTTCGACACTTGCCAGGTCGGCGTCGTGCTGCGCGCGGTGCTGTTCGTGCAGGCCATCGTGGCGGTGGCTGCCATCTTTGGCGCGGCCAACCCGGTGGGCTGGATCACCCAGATGGCGGTGCTCACCGGAGCCGCCTTGCCGGCCGTGCTGGCCTGGTTGTTGTGCGTCTGCGCACTCAAACGCAAGCTCGGGCGCATGGAAGTGCAGGCCCAGTGGGCCTGCGGTGTGGGGCTGGGCGTGCTGGCGGGTCTGTACGGTTGCGGCCTGCTCGTGCTCATGGGGCTGGCGAATCCTGCCCCCTGGGTGGCCAGCGGTGCCTCGGGTGCGCTGGTGGCGGCGGTGCTCGTGGGTGCGCTGGTGTGGCGTGCCAAGGCCCGCATGCCCGCGGGCACCACGGCGCGCCTGGCCGAGCTGCAGGCGCGCATCCGGCCCCACTTTCTGTTCAACACGCTCAACAGCGCCATTGCGCTGGTGCGCGAGGAGCCAGCCAAGGCCGAAAACCTGCTGGAAGATTTGAGCGAGCTGTTTCGCCATGCCCTGGCCGATGCGCAGGAGGCTGTGCCCCTGTGGCAGGAGCTGGAGCTGGCCGAGCATTACCTGGCCATTGAACAGGTGCGCTTTGGTGACCGGCTCAAGGTGGAGTGGAGCGTTGACGATTCGGCCTCCAAAGCCAAGTTGCCTCCACTGATCCTGCAGCCGCTGGTGGAGAATGCGGTGAAGCACGGCGTGGAGCCCAGCCCCTCGGGCGCCGTGGTTCGCATCAGCACGCAGCGGCGTGGCAGTCTGGTGGTGATCAAGGTGACCAACACGGTGCCGGCGGGCAGCGGGCGACGCGGCAACGGACTGGCGCTGGACAACGTGCGTCAGCGACTGGCGCTGTTGCACGACGTGCAGGGGCGCTTTCAGAGCGCCTTGGTCAACGGGGTGTTTCAGGTGCGACTTGAAATACCGGTATAAGCGGGTATTGAACCGGTCTGGCTTTGGAGCGTGACATGACACTGAAGGTACTGATCGTTGACGATGAAGCACTGGCCCGGTCGCGGCTGCGCACGCTGCTGAGCGAATGCACCGAGCCGCGCGTGGACGTGGTGGGTGAGGCGGGCAACGCGGTGCAGGCGATGGAGCAGATCCAGCGCACCGGTTGCGACCTCGTGCTGCTGGACATCCACATGCCCGGCGTGGACGGCATGGCGCTGGCCAAGACCTTGCGCGAGCTGGCGGCGCCGCCAGCGGTGGTCTTCATCACCGCTTACGCAGAGCATGCGGTTCAGGCTTTTGAGCTGGAAGCTGTGGACTACCTGACCAAGCCAGTGCGCCGCGAGCGCCTGCAGCAGGCCTTGCAAAAGGTGCAACGCTTGCGCGCTGAAGCGGCGGTTGACGTGGGCTTGCCCGAGAGCCTGATCATCCAGGAGCGAGGCCGCAGCGAGCGCGTGGCGCTGTCCGATGTGATCTACCTCAAGGCCGAGCTGAAGTACATCACCGTGCGCACGGCCGACAAGGAACACATTTTTGACGGCGCACTGAGCGATCTGGAGCAGCGCTACGCTCACCTGTTCGTGCGCGTGCACCGCAATGCGCTCGTGTCGCGCCGCGCCGTGCGCGCGGTGGAAAAGCACAACGACCCGGTCGAAGGTGAAGGCTGGACGGTGCGGCTTGATGGCGTTGAGGAACGCCTGGCCGTCTCGCGCCGCCAGCTCGCAGCGGTTCGCGAAGCCCTGGTGGGCTGACTGTTTCCACCTGGTCGCTGCGCACTCAGGTGTGGCGCAGCAACACCTCGGACCAGGCGGCGAGCTTGCGATCAAAACTCCAGCTCGCGTTGGCCGGGCTGGTGGACGGCAGCTTGTAGACCGGCACACCGAGTTTCTTCGTGTGCTGAACATGGCGAAAGCTCTCACCTCCGTTGTGGGCGATCGCTTCAAGCTGCGGACATGAGCGCAACACCCCGTCAAAGTCGTTGACCTCGGCGTTGCGGATGTTCGCGTCCAGGCTGCCTTCGCGCTCGCATGCGCTGTACACGTCCCACACGCCCAGCCTGTGCTTGAGCAAGGCCGCCACCCGCTCGGGGTAGGTCATGGACAGCAAGGGCA
>JANPKR010000192.1:0-5116 GCA_031426175.1 Hydrogenophaga sp.
GCGGTGCGCGTGGGCGACCTGCCCGACTCCTCGCTGGTGAGCGTGCGCCTGGCCGAAAACCGCCGCCTGTGCGTGGCCACGCCGCGCTACCTGCAGCACCACGGCAAGCCACAGACCCCGGCCGATCTGGTGCGCTTTGACTGCCTCACGCTGTCCAGCGATGCCTCCCAAACCCGGGGCTGGGCGTTTGCCCTGCCGGGTGAGGGCGGCGAGACAACCATCACGCACCTGCGCCCTGGCGGCCCGCTGGACTGCACCGACGGCCAGGTGCTGCGCGAGTGGTGCCTGGCGGGTTACGGCATCGCCTGGCGCAGCACCTGGGAGGTGGAGGCCGACATCGCGCAAGGGCGGCTGGTGAGCGTGCTTGACGACTTCGCTGCGCCACCCAACGGCATCTTTGCGCTGTTCCCGCAGCGCAAACACCTCGCGCTGCGCGTGCGCCTGTGGATTGACTTTCTGAAGCACGAGTACGCGCGCCCGGAGTTCTGGAAGAGCTGAGACTGCGAGTCCGGTCCCGGCGCCTTGCGCTTGCCCGTCACGGGGCAATTTCAACTGTGGATCGCCGATCTTTCAGATGGAGCTCTCCAGTTCACCGCCTTTTGTGCCGATAGCCCTGCAAGAGCAACGCTCGACAGCTTCGACCGGCATGGATCGGCTGCAACTGATCCCGATCCACGCGTGACGTCCAGGCTGTCGGGACATTGCGGTCATCAATTCCTCAGGAGTACTCCATGTTCTGGACCCTGCCTACCCGCAGCAACCGGATGCTCAGCGCCCTCCTGGGTGCCCAGCCGTCGATCCAGTTCACGCCCGACGGGGTGATTCTGGACGCCAATGCGACGTTCCTCGACTTCATGGGCTACCGACTCGACGAAATCCGTGGGCAACACCACCGGATCTTTGTCGAGCCGGCCGAGCGCGAGAGCGAAGAGTACCGTCGCTTCTGGCAGACATTGGCCGATGGCCAGTCGCAGAACGCCGAGTTCAAACGCATCACCAAAGACGGTCGCGTGGTGTGGATGCAAGCCATCTACGTTCCGGTCCGCTCAGCGACAGGGCGCGTCGAGCGCGTGGTCAAGCTGGCGCAGGACACCACGCAGCGCAAGCAACGCGATGCCGACCGGGAGAGCCAGCTGCAGGCCATCAACCGGTCTCAGGCGGTGATCGAGTTCGACCTCGACGGGACCATCCGCGAAGCGAACGCCCTGTTTCTGGACGCTCTGGGCTACAGCGAGCATGAGGTCGTCGGAAAGCACCACAGCATCTTCATGCACCCGGAAGACCTCAAGGGACCCGACTACGCAAAGTTCTGGGCCGTGCTGGGAGCGGGGCAGCACCACTCGGGCGAATTCCGCAGGCGCCGCAAGAACGGTGATGCGGTGTGGATTCAGGCCAGTTACACGCCGATCCGCGACATCGCCGGTCGCCCCTACAAGGTGGTGAAGTACGCCACCGACATTTCGGCCATGGTCGCGCAGCGCCAGGCCATGGAGTTGCTGTCGCTGGTGGCTGACGAGACCGACAACGCGGTTCTCATCTGTGATGCGCAGGGACTGACCGAGTACGTCAACCCCGGCTTCAGCCGCCTCACCGGCTACATGCCCCAGGAGATCATGCGCAAGAAGCCGGGCAGCGTCCTGCAGGGCCGTGGCACCGACCCAGCCACCGTCGCCCGCATCCGCGACATGCTTGCCGCGGGGAAGCCCTTCTACGAGGAAATACTCAACTACAACAAGGATGGAACGCCGCACTGGGTGTCGCTGGCGGTCAATCCGATCCGCGACGCCCAGGGAAAAGTGCAACGCTTCGTCTCCGTCAACGCCAACATCACGACCACGAAGATGCGGGCACAGGAAGATGCGACACGGCTTTCAGCCATCCGGGCGTCTTCCGTCACGGCCGACTGGGACGAACGCGGCCGCCTGCTCGACGCCAGTCCCATGCTCATGTCGCTGCTGGACGCCACAGACCTCGATGCGGTGCGCCAGCAGCTGGAGAGCCTTGCTTCCAAAGTTCTTGCCAGTGAATCGCGCAAGCGCCTCCTGCAAGAAGGCACGTTGATACAAGAAACCGCGCTGAGCTCCAGCCAGGGCCGTCGCCTGTGGTTGAACGCCCGCTTCAACCCGACGCTCGACATGGACGGCAGCCTGCGCAAGCTCGTGCTCTACGCCACCGACGTCACCGCAAGCAAGGAAACGCTGGAACAGATCCAGACCGCTGTCGACCGGATCAACGGGCTGGCCATGCAGACGAACCTGCTCTCGCTCAATGCCGCCATCGAAGCGGCGCGGGCGGGTGAGCATGGCCGGGGCTTTTCGGTGGTGGCCGCCGAGGTCCGCAGCCTGTCCCGGCGCTCTGCCGAGTCGGCCAAAGAGATTTCCGACATGCTGCGCTGACAGGCCCGTCAGTCGTTCCCTGGCGCGTACAGGTCGGCACGTCGGTCCTGCCACTGCGCCGTGCGACGGGCGCGCTCCAAGGCCGCCGGGTCGAGCGTGACCAGCAGGAGTTCTGCCTCACGCCCCGTCGATGCCCTGGTCTCCCCCATCGGGTCGCACACGGTGCCGAGGCCTCCGTAGGTGGTGCTGCCTTCGTGCCCGCAGGCATTGGCGTAGGCCACGTACACCCGGTTCTCCAGCGCACGCGCCGGCAACAGCACGCGCTGCACCTCGTCGAAATCGACCATGTTGGCGGTGGGCACCAGGATGGCGTCCACCCCTTGCAGCGCCAGGCCGCGCGCGGGTTCGGGGAACTCGATGTCGTAGCAGACCAGCATCCCCAGGCGCCAGCCGTTCCAGCCGAACACCACGGGTGCTTGGGGTCCGGGGCTGAACTGCGCGCGGTCGATGCCGCCAAAGAGGTGGGTCTTGCGGTAGTTCGCGATGCGCTGACCAGTGGCCCCGATGAACTGCACGGCGTTGTATGGCTTGCCATGTCCGTTGTGTTCGGGATAGCCGTACACGATGGCGATGTGGTGGCGCTGCGCAATGGCCGCCACGGCTTGCGCCAGCAGACCGTCGGCGGGCTCGGAGAGCGCGGCCACGGCAGCGGCGCCGATCTGGTAGCCGGTGAGCGACATCTCGGGGCACACCAGAAGCTCGGCACCTTGTGCGCGGGCCTGGGCGGCGGTGGTGTCGAGCCGCGCCAGCGCCTCTGCTGTGCTGGCCTCGTAGGCGCACTGCCAGAGTGCGAGGGTCAGGGTGTCGTTGGGCATGGTGGTGTGGGTGTGGGCTTCGATCCTTCGACAGGCCCAGGACGAGCGGAATCCGGAACGAACGGAAATTGGCTCAGCCTGAGCGGAAGTTGGCTCAGGCCACGAGACTGGCCGCGAGCTGGGACACACCCGCCAGCGTGGCCTCTTTCACCGCGCTGCTGGCCGTGCTTTCGGCGAGGTAGGCGGTGATGATGAATGGAGGGCGGCCGTTGGCGGGCCAGGCAATGCCGATGTCGTTGGCATCGGTCTGGTTGGTGCCTGTCTTCTCACCCACCCGCCAGCCTCTGGGCAGGCCGGCGCGCAGGCGTTTGTCGCCGGTGGTGTTGGCCACCAGCCATCGCTGCAGGCGTTCGCGCGAGGTGGGGGAGAGTGCATTGCCGAGCAGCAGTTTCTGCAGGGTGAGTGCCATGGCGCGCGGCGTGGTGGTGTCGAGCAGCGCGGCGGCGGTGCCGGTGTTGAGCTCGGTCTCCCGGCGGTCCAGGCGTGTGGTGTCGTCACCCAGCTCGCGCGCAAAACGCGTGAGCGCTGGCGGGCCGCCATAGCTGTCCAGAATGAAGTTGGCCGCGCTGTTGTCGCTGGTGGTGAGGGTGGCTTCGCACAGGCTGGCCAGGCTCATGCCCTCGGCGGTGCCGGCAAAGCGCTCGGTCACGGGCGAGTACGTGACGAGATCGCTCCTGGCAAAGGTGATGCGGCGCTCCAGCGATTCCTGGCCCCGGTCCACCCGCGCCAGCACCAGCGCGCTGGCCAGCAGCTTGAAGGAGCTGAGCATCATGAAGCGCTCGTCGGCGCGGTGGCCGTGGGTCTGGCCGGTGGCGGTGTCGAGGATGAACACGCCCAGGCGGCCCTGGGCGGCGGCTTCCAGCTGTTGCAGTTGGGCTTGCAAACCGGGCGCAGAGTGGGCGCACGCGGACAAGAGGGCAAAGGGGCTGGCGATGGCCAGTGCGGTGGCGGTTGAGAAGTGGCGGCGATGGATCATGGTGAGCACTCTAACGGGGCTCAATCCGGCAGTGCCATCGGCCCGAGCTCGGCGAACACATCGCCCGGCCCGGGGTTGGATTCAAACGTCTTGCCACCCAGGTGTTTCACGATGCCCCACACCGCGTTGAGCGAGGTCTGCACCGCACCTTCGACCCACGCAGGCGTGAACGACACGTCGTCGCCGGCGATGAAGATGCCGCGCTCGGCCGGCGCAAAGCCGTCCTGCATGAAGTGGCTGTACATGCGGTGGTTGTAGCGGTAGTGGCCGGGCAGCGCGCCCTTGAATGCGCCGAGGAAATGCGGGTCGGCTTCCCACGAGACGCTGATGGGGTCGCCGATGATGTGGCTGGCAATGTCCACGTCGGGGTAGATCTTGGCCAGTGCCGACAGCGCGAGCTGCACGCGCTTCTTTGTGCCGTGCGGCAGCATCTTCAACGCATCGCCCATCCAGGCGTAGCTCAGGCAGATCACACCGGGTTGGTCCGGCCCGTTGTCGAACAGATAGGTGCCGCGCGTGAGCCGGTCGGTGAGCGTCATGCCCAGGGTCGGCCAGCCGTTCGACTTCAGGTCGTTCCAGAACGGGCGGTCCACCATCACGAAGGTTTTGGACGACTGCATGTAGCGCGTGCGGTCCAGCGCCATCCAGTGTTTCTGCGAAAACAGCGTTTCCTCCACCGCGATCTGCGTGGTCAGCAACCAGCTTTGGCAGGTGGTGAGCACGGCGGGGTAAGTGCTGGTGTTGCCCCAGGTGTCGGTCACCGCGAGCTGGTTGCCTGCCGCGCGGGTGATGGCCGTGACGCCGGCGCGCGGTGCGCCGTTGTGGAGGCTGGCCAGCGTGGTGCCGGCGGGCCAGTGGCGCATCTCGCTGGCAGCGGGCGCGTGCTGCCACAGGCCCAGCGGCACCTGCTGCACACCGCCCACGATGAG
>JANPKR010000193.1:0-2918 GCA_031426175.1 Hydrogenophaga sp.
GGGCGAGGTGGCCAAGAGCGACTCTGCGAATATGGGGAAAACCCCCCCACGCTAGTCTGGTGTCGTGGCGCCGGCAGCGTCCCACCACCTCGATGTTCAGCACCCGACGGCATCTGGCAAACGTACGGCTTGCGACCTTAAGTTATTGAGGTGCCAAAAGTTTTTATAACCTAGGCGGGAAGCGGGATGCGATGGCCGAGGGCCGAGTGAGGCCTGCGGGTGTTGAAGTAGCTTTGGAAGGACTGCTGCCATGCGTTGCTCTCGATGCAGTCGTTCCAGGCTTTCCAGGATGCCCATGCGTCCAGGCAGGTCTCGATGAATCGCTTCCCCTCGCCATTGGTCTGGGGGGTAGGGCTTGAGTACCCGTGTTTGATGCCTAGAACGCAGGCCCAGACAAGTCGGGCTCGTATCAAAAGACCGGCACAGCAGGGTGCAGCTTTTACAGAGTTGAGAGGCAAAGCTTGGCCAACCATCGGCTGATGGTGGCCACGCTCCGCCCGACCAAAGCGGCGATGCGGCGAATGGGCATTGGACCGCAGCGCAAACGTTGGGTGAACAACCTATTTCAACATCACCAAACGTCCCGGACCATGTGTCCAAAATCCATGGACGATACCTGTAGGAGCGTCGCCCCTTGCAAAGCTGTCGGTAACAGTTGCCGAACGCGTTCGCGTTTGCGCGGAATCAGGTCCGACGACCCGGCTTGGGCGTGGTCATCCATTCGATGATGGCGAACACCAAAGGCGCCCCAATGATCCAAAGTGGAATGAAACCGCCGAAAGAAGACATTGTGTTCATGGAGGACTCCGGGTGGCCTTGAGACCGGGTTGGGGTAAAAGAGAAGTACATCTGGGCAAGGTGTATGCCCGGAGCTCATTCGAGCCGCCGGGCCGGTCTCTTTGCTGCGGGTCCAAACGCCGATTTGGCGATTTCCTCGCGGGCGGGACCGCGCAGCCGCCGCGCTCAGACAGACTGCGAGCGAGAAGTACGGCGAGGACGATCACACAGATGTGGAGGCCGGGAAAGATGCATATTCGAGTGGCGCCACCGCCCCGCCCCTCATCACACCGTCGAGCTCCAGCCGAAAGTCGTGGTGCCAGTGCATCTGTCCCGGTCAAGGAACGAGGTCATTCGTCGCCTCTGTCTTCATCGCTCCGCGGATGTTGAGAGCGGCGAGTCCGACCTGCAGGGCGATGAGGGCTGGTGCGCTGGTGTGCCAGCCCCAGACTACCCACAGCGCATTGCTCAGAAGGAACACCCAGAAGCCGACTACCCGACGCAGGGCGCTCCGGGAAGCTACTAGCCAGGCAGCGGACATCGTGACCAACATGGCGGGCCACTGCAGCAGGTTGAGGAAATCCATGGGCCTTTGAGGCAAACCAGGCGCCCGCGCGGAACTCTGCTGGCACATGTCTTGCCGACCTATCTGACTACTACCGGGAGATTCCGTGCCCAAGGCTTTCGAGTTCGTCCGTGTGCGCGGAGCGCGCGAACACAACCTCCAGAATGTGGACGTGGATGTACCCCGCAACGCGCTGGTGGTTTTCACAGGCATCTCCGGATCGGGAAAAACCTCGTTGGCCTTCGGCACCATCTACGCCGAGGCGCAACGCCGCTACTTCGACTCCGTCTCGCCTTATGCGCGCCGCCTGATCGATCAGGTGGGTGTGCCCGACGTGGATTCCATTGAAGGTCTGCCACCGGCGGTGGCCCTGCAGCAGCCCCGAGGCTCGGCGGGTGCCCGTTCGACCTTGGGCTCGGTGTCCACGATGTCCAACCTGTTGCGCATGCTGTATTCCCGCGCGGGTCTGTACCCACCAGACCAGGCCATGCTGTTTGCCGAGGACTTCTCACCGCACACACCTCAAGGTGCCTGCCCCGCCTGCCATGGCTTGGGCTTCGTGTACGACGTCACCGAGCGTGCCATGGTGCCCGACGACTCACTGTCCATCCGCGAGCGCGCCATCGCCGCGTGGCCACCTGCCTGGCACGGGCAGAACCTCCGCGACATCCTGGTGACGCTGGGCTTCGATGTGGACAAACCCTGGCGCGACCTGTCGCGCAAGGACCGCGACTGGATCCTGTTCACCGACGAACAACCCACCGCGCCGGTGTACGCCGGCTTCACGCCCGCTGAGACCCGGGCTGCTGTGCGCCGCAAGATGGAGCCCAGCTACCAGGGCACCTTCACTGGTGCGCGTCGCTATGTGCTGCACACCTTTGCCACCACACCCAGCGATTTGATGAAGCGCCGCGTGTCGCGGTTCATGTCGGGCACGGTGTGTCCCCAATGCGCGGGTAAACGCCTGAAAGCCGAGGCCTTGTCCGTGACCTTTGCCGGCCTGGACATCGGCGCGCTGTCGTCTCTGCCGCTGGACCGGTTGGCTGAGGTGTTCGAGCCGGCGGCGGCGGGTCGGTTCGATGCAGCGCCAGCGCCCGCCACCGCCACCCGGAGCCGCCAGCGCCGCATCTCGGCATCGCACGCGGGACACGTGGGCGCAGACGACGTGCTGCGAACGCCGCACCTCTCCGAAGAGAAGCGCATCGCGGCTCAGCGCATCGCACAGAACATGCTGGAACGCATCAAAAGCCTGCAGGACATCGGGCTGGGCTATCTGTCGCTGGACCGGCAGACACCCACGCTGTCGTCGGGCGAACTGCAGCGAGTGCGGCTGGCCACGCAATTCCACGCCAACCTCTTTGGCGTGCTCTACGTGCTGGACGAGCCCTCGGCCGGTCTGCATCCTGCCGACGGTGTGGCCTTGATCGCCGCCCTCGACCGGCTCCAGCGTGCAGGCAACTCGCTGTTTGTGGTCGAACACGATCTCGCCCTCATGAAGCACGCCGACTGGATCGTGGATGTCGGTCCCGAGGCGGGCGACAACGGCGGGCGCGTCCTGTACAGCGGTCCGCCCGCA
>JANPKR010000194.1:0-1559 GCA_031426175.1 Hydrogenophaga sp.
ATGCGCGCTGCCGTCCAGGCCGGTGCCGCGGTGAAGGTTGGCTGCGATCACACCCACTACCCCTCCCATGTGCAGGTGTCCCCGGAAACGCTGGCGTCTCTCGCGGGCGACCTGAAGTAAAGCGGTGCGGTGGCGATAATCGAGGCTTCCTTCGGGAAGCCTTTTTTCATTGTTCGACCGCCCACCCGCGAACCCGCCCGGCGCCCCCTTCAACATGCTGTTCCTCATCTCTCCCGCCAAGGCGCTCGACCACGAGACACCGCCCCACGTGGCGACCCACACCCAGCCACTGTTCGTGAAACAGGCCGCCGAACTCGTCGGCGTGCTGCGTGAACGGTCACCACAGGAGATCGCCGAGCTCATGAGCCTGTCAGACACGCTGTCGGGCCTGAACGTGGCGCGCTACCAGGCCTGGCGCCCGAAGTTCACGCCGAAGAATTCCAAGCAGGCCGTGCTGGCCTTTGACGGCGACGTCTACGGCGGGCTGGACGCGAAGACACTCGCCGAGCCGGATCTCGACTGGCTGCAGCAACACCTGTGCATCCTGAGCGGCCTCTACGGCGTGTTGCGCCCGCTCGACCTCATGCAGCCCTACCGGCTGGAGATGGGAACCCGACTGGCCACCAGCCACGGCAAAAACCTCTACGCGTTCTGGGGCCGCCAGATTGCAGACCACTTGAACGAGCGCGCCCGGGCCGATGTGAGCCCGGTGGTGATCAATCTCGCCAGTGAAGAGTATTTCAAGGTGGTGGACCGCAAGGTGCTGCTGCCGCGCGTGGTCACCTGTGTGTTTGAGGAGCGCAAGGCCGATGGCCACAAGGTCATCAGCTTCATGGCCAAACGTGCGCGCGGGCTCATGGTGCGCTACGCCGTGCAGCACCGCGCCAGCACGCCCGAGCAGCTCAAACACTTTGATCTGGAGGGCTACCGTTTCAACAATGCCGCCTCCGGGCCCGACCGCCTGGTGTTCCGCCGCGAGGCCAAAGCCTGAAGGCGCTGCCATGAACCAGGCCGTCACCATCGAGTTGCGCCAGTGGATCGTGGAGCAAGCCGCGGCCGGGTTCTCGCGCGAGGCGGTGATGGCGTCCATGGTGGCGTCGGGTTGGCAGACGTCCGTGGCGCTCAAGGCGTTGGAGGCCACGTGGAAGGAGCCGGTGCGGGTTGAGCGCGCCCCGGTCGTGCGCCGCGAAGGCGCCAAACACCTGCCCGATCTGGACCTGAGCCAGTCGCCACGCCAGATCGACGCGGGTGACCGCATGGTGGATGTGATCGCCTCGCTCAGCCAGCCGCGCGTGGTGGTGCTGGGCAACCTGCTGAGCGCTGAAGAATGCGACGCACTGATCGAATCGGCCCGCCCGCAACTCGCGCGCTCGCTCACCGTGGCCACCAAGACCGGGGGCGAAGAGCTCAACCCCGACCGCACCAGCAGCGGCACTTTTTTCGCGCGCGGGCAAACGCCCGAGGTCGCGCGCATTGAAGCGCGCATTGCCCGTCTGCTGAACTGGCCGGTGGAGAACGGCGAAGGTCTTCAGGTGCTGCACTACCGACCGGGCGCCGAG
>JANPKR010000195.1:0-6082 GCA_031426175.1 Hydrogenophaga sp.
GCCGCCGCCTCGAAGTACACCGACACGCGCCCCATGGAGACGAACGAATCGGGGAACGCCTGCGGCGCTACCGTGGCCACCACGCTGTAGACAAACGCCGAGCCAGTGCCCAGGCTGATGAGCGTCCACATGTTGGGGCTGCGGTTGAGCAACGACTGCGCGCCCCGCACGAAAAACGGCCAGCCGGCCCACAGCACCACCGGCATGGTGAGCACGAGTTCGAGCCAGCTTTGCGTGGCCATCTCGAACCAGCCCAGGCTGTGGCCAAACATCGCCAGCGCAGCGACCACCACGGTGAGCGGCAGCGTCCACCAGAAGCGGCGCTGGAAGTCCAACAGTTCGGGGTTCTCGGCTTCGTCCAGCGCAGGCATGACCGCCTCCAGCGACATGCCGCACTTGGGACAGTTGCCCGGCTGCTCCCGGCGGATCTCCGGGTGCATGGGACAGGTGTAGACCGTGCCGGGTGCGGCCAGTGCCACGGCTGGACCGCGGCTGTCGACACGGTCAGTCATCGGACGGGCGGTGCGGTCATGCCGCAGTCCATGGCCTTCATGTGTTCGGCCATGAGCGCTTGACGCTCTTCAAGCGTTCTGGCGTTTTTCATCTTGTCGTGCATGGCCTGCATTCCCGGCACTGAATGGGTGTGTTCCATCATGGTCATGGGTGCGGCGCCGGGGTGGTGCGCTGCCATACCCTGGGGGCCGCGTGGGCCTGCGCAGGCAGCAAGCAGTGCGAGGGTGGACAGTGCAGCAAAGATCTTGATGGCCATCATGGTGTTCTCCTTCAGGGGACATTCCCTGTAGCACCAGCATGCGCCCCTGGGCAGATCGGGCGTTGCGCCAGATCAAGCGCTCGCCACAAAACGCCAACCGCCTCGCCTCAGGCGTTGGGGCTTTCGCGCGATGATCGGGTCGAACCACGTCGGGCCAAACGGATCAGAGCCGTCCATGAAACACGCACACCACCTTCTCCCACGGTTTTTCGGACTCTGCGGCCTCCTGGCCGGGTCGGCCTGGGGTCAATCTGCAGCACCAACAGACCGCGTCCAACTCGGCACCTTTGCGATCGACCGCACCGAAGTCACCATCGCGCAATTCGCCCGCTTTGCCCAGGCAACATCCACCGTCACACGGGCAGAAACCGAGGGCGGGGGATTCGAATTTGAAGGTGGCTGGCAGCGCAGGCCCGGCTGGACCTGGCGCACACCCGATGGCGTGGCCCCCCCGTCCCCGCAACTGCCGGCCGTGCACCTCACGCATGCCGAGGCCACGGCCTTCTGCCGTTGGGCCGGAGGACGTCTGCCGACCGCCGCCGAATGGCTGAGCGCGGCGTTCACCGAACAGCGCGCCGCGCCACCCGCACCCTGGCAGCGCGGCACCTCCTACCCCTGGCCCACCGGTAACAGCCCTCAAGGCGCCAACACCAGCGACGCCGACCGTTGGCCCCGCGCTGCGCCGGCTGGCCAGACGGCGGCCGGCGTCAATGGCCTGCACGACATGGGCGCCAATGCCTGGGAGTGGGTGAGCGACGCGCAGGGCAATGAGCGGCGCACCATGGGCGGCTCCTGGTGGTACGGCGCCTCACAGATGAAAGCCGACGTGGTGGCCTGGAAGGCCGCCGACTTTTACGCGGTCTACATCGGCTTTCGCTGCGTGTACGGCTGAAGTGCCATGCGCTGGACCGGTTCCCGGCGGTTCAAATTCGGCTCACAATATCAGTGCTTGCTAATTTACTTCCAAATAACGGAGACAACATGCCCCCCCGCCACATCGCACTCTCGGTGCTGAGCACCCTCGCCCTGCTCGGCCCCACCGCGGCTCTCGCCGACAAAGCAGCCGCCATTGACGAGATGGAGGCTTACCTGGAGTTTGTGGAGTACGGCGGTGGCGTGATCTTTGCCGAGCAAATTCCCAAGGACGACTGGAAACAGTTCGTGCTGATCGACGCACGCGATGCCGGCCAGTTTGCCAAGGGGCACATTCCCGGCGCCATCAACATGGACTGGCGCCGGGTGCTGGCCAAGCGCGATGCAATCCCCAAGGACAAACCTGTGCTGATCTACTGCAACACCGGCTCGCTGTCGGCCCAGGCCGGGTTTGCGCTGCGCGTGGCGGGCTGGGACAACCTGCGCATCTTGCAGGGCGGCATGGAGGAGTGGAAGGCCAAAGGTGGTTTTGATGCCGCCAGCCGCACCACTGCCGCCGCCAAACACTGAATCCCCGCGACCCAGGAGCGACCAACATGCCCACCCTGACCACCTGGCGCCGCTGGCTGAGCCGCACCATGGCACTGAGCTTCGCTGCGTTGAGCCTGTTCGCCTCGGCGCAGACCAACGCAGACATGCAGCCGCAGAGGATCGGCCCCAACAGCTACTACGTGCAAGGCCTGGCCGCACTCGGATCGCCGGCCAACCAGAACTTCATCAGCAACGCCGGCTTTGTGGTGGCGCCACAGGGCGTGGTGGTGATCGACGCGCTGGGCTCGCCCGCGCTGGCGCGCCGGCTGGTTCAGAAAATTGGCGAGATCACGCCCAAGCCCATCACCCACGTGATCGTGACCCACTACCACGCCGACCACATTTACGGCCTGCAGGTGTTCAAGGAACTGGGTGCGCAGATCATTGCGCAGCAAACCGCGAGGGAATACCTGAACTCCGACACCGCGGCGCAGCGCCTGGTGGCCTCGCGCACCGAGCTCGCGCCCTGGGTGGACGACAAAACCCGCCTGGTGCCGGCCGACCGCTGGCTCACCGACTCCACCACCCTGGAACTGGCGGGCGCGCGATTTGTGGTGGAGCGCGTGGGTCCGTCGCACACGCCGGAAGACCTGGCGGTTCACGTGCCCAGCGAGCGCGTGCTGTTTGCGGGTGACCTCATGTTCGCCGGGCGCCTGCCGTTTGTGGGCCAGGCCGACAGCAACCAGTGGATCAGCTCGCTGGACCGACTGCTGCGCTTTGACGTGGCGGTGGTCGTGCCCGGCCACGGGGCCGCGTCCACCGAACCACGCAAGGACATGGTGGTGATGCGCGACTACCTCACCTACCTGCGCAGCACCATGGGCAAAGCAGCCAAGGAGCTGGTGCCGTTTGAAGAGGCCTACACCGCCACCGACTGGAGCCGCTTCGAGCCCATGCCCATGTTCCGCTTTGCCAACCGCATGAACGCCTACAACACCTACCTCCTGATGGAGAAGGAAAGCCTTGGCGGGCGCTGAACAAGCCTCCGCGGCCATGCCGCAAAATCGCGCGGTGACGCCCACCACCGACCCGCCCGAGATCTCCGCCGCACCGCCCGCCTTGTCGCCCGCCACCTGGCGCGGCGACCTTGGCGGCGCGCTGGGCGACCTGGGCACCCTGCTGCCCTTTTTGGTCGGCTTCATCGTGCTGGCCGGGGTGCACCCGACGTCGATCCTGCTGGCCTTCGGGCTGAGTCTCATCGCGGTGGGCTGGCGGCTGGGCATTCCCTTCCCGGTTCAACCCATGAAAGCCGTGGGCGCTGCAGCCTTGGCCAGCGCGGTGGCCGGTGGGTCAAACATGCCCGTTGTGCTCGCGCTGGCCGCGCTGATCACCGGGGTGTTCTGGCTCATCGCTGCGTGGAGCGGGCTGGCGCGCTGGCTGGCGCGCCGCGTGTCGCGCGACGTGATCCACGGCGTGGTGCTCGGCCTGGGCATCGCGCTCATCGTGGCCGGACTGCGCCGCATTCAAGACGACGCGGTGCTGGGCGCGGCATCGGTGGTGCTGGCCCTCGTGCTGCTCGGCCGTGGCGGCTGGCTCACCATACCGACGCTGATAGTCATCGGCTGGGCAGTGGGCAGCTGGCGCCAGCCCGAGCTGCTGCAGGCGCTGGCCAGCACGCCGTGGGCGGTTCACTTGCCCGACTTGAAGTGGCCCGCGTTCAACCAACCCGGCGTGTGGCTCGCGGCCATTGGCCTGGCTGCGGCACAGATACCACTGACCTTCGGCAACGCCATCCTGGGCATCGTGGCTGAAACGCGCCGCCTGTTCCCCTCGGTGGCGCTGGACGAGAACCGCGCCGCACGCGGCACCGGTCTCATGAACCTGCTGGCCGGCGGCCTGGGTGCACCCCCCATGTGCTTTGGTGCGGGCGGCATGGCCGCGCAGGTGGCTTGCGGCGCGCGCACCGGCCGCGCACCCATCTTTCTCGGCAGTGTGCTGCTGCTCGCCGGCCTGTTCGCCAGCGGTCAGCTCACCGCCCTGCTCAGCCTGCTGCCGGCCGGCACCCTGGGCGCCATGCTGTTCGTGGCCGGCTTCTCGCTCACCATCGGTACCGCCGGCAGCTCCCGCGACAAGGAAGCCCGCGCTGTCCTGCTCACCACCGCCGCGGTGTCGGTGTGGAACGCCGGGGTGGGCGTGGTCGTGGGGGTGGTGCTGGAAGCCGGCTTGCGGGCGAAGCTGCTGCGCCTTTGAAGCGGCTCGGTCAACGGGAACGCCAGGCGGGTTTGTTACGCGATTTTTACGCGCAACTTGCTCCAATGAAATGCAACGGGACCACCGCTGCGGTGGGCCGGCTTTTTTGGGGCTCCTCGACTTGCACGAACACCCTCCGACCTGCCTTGATGTGGAAGTGCACCTGAGCGTGAACGCAGGTGACGCAGCCACGCTCTTCCAGTTTGTGGACGGCATCGTGGCCGATGGCAAGCGCATCCTCAGCGGCGCTGTGGCGCACACGCTGGCGGTGCGGCAGGCGCGCAGGGGCACTGCGCTTGGCGCTGGCGTGGTGGTGCCCCACGCAGCGGTGCGCAGACTGCCATGCGCCCGCCTGATCTACGTTCGATTGCAGACCGCCATCGACATGGAAACGCCGGACCACGAGCCGGTGCAGGAAGCGCTGACCCTGCTGGTACGCTATCCCCCTTCCTTCGCCGATCACGTCTTGCTTGAACGCATTCGCGACCCCCACATGAACCCGGTCCTGATCGACTTGTTGCGCCAAGGCCTGTGCGCCGAGGCGGTTGCCCGCCTGGCGAACGGTGCATGACCTCAGGCATGTTGCTGGTGTGCGTGATGGCGGACGGCCAGGCCCTGCAACTGGTGCAACACGCCCTGCAGCTCCAGCAGGGCAGAACGAGCTCCTGGCGGGTGCTGCACCTGGACACGGTGTCTGCCCGCTACGCCAGCCATGCAGTGAGACAGGATCTGGAGCAGGCGCTGCAACAGGCGCACGCCGAGGGCGCTCAGGTCGTGCACACCAGCCTCAACATGAACGCCGCAGGCCAGCTGATGACGCAAATCGCGCAGCAGGCGCAAGGCGGCCTGGTGACCGACGTGTTGCTGGGTGACCAAGCCACCGGTACCGTCTACTGGCCCGGATTCGGCGAGCGGTTGAGCGATTTCACCGAGGTGCTGGGCACCAGCGTGCCTCACGCGCAAGTGCACATCCTGGTGGCGAATCGGCGGCAGCGAAACACCTCCCGGGCATCAGATGAATGGACCGGGCAGCGCACCACGCGTTGGTCCTGGCGTTACTGGGGCCTGCCGGTGGCCGTGTTGCTGGCCTGCACCGCGGTGTGCGCCCTGATCGCCAACCACCTGCATCCGATCAACCTGATCCTGATCTACCTGGTGGGTGTGGTGGCCGTGGCGTTGCGGCGCGACCTGGTGGCTGCGGTGGTCACCGTGCTGGGCGCCATCCTGATCTTTGACTGGATCTTTGTCGCGCCCCGCTGGTCACTCAAACCCACGGACCCCGAGTATTTCTTCACCTTTGCCATCACCTTGTGCGTGGGTCTGGCGGTTAGCCGGCTGGCTGCGCGCGTGCGCGAGGCCGCCGTGGCCGCCCTGGCGCTGGCCGACCGGGCCCAGTCGCTCGGCCTGCTGGCACAAAGCCTGTCCACCGCCCGCACGCCCGAAGACATCGAGCGCACCCTGCTGCTGGCGGTGGAGCGCGGCGTGGGCGCACAGGGCAGGATCCTGCTGGGCGAAACACTGCCGCAGGCCGCACCACCGCACCCGCTCGTGCCTTCGTCCGACGGTGTGTACCGCTTCGGGCTGCATGCCGCCGATGGCCCGTTGGGCGTTCTGGAAGTCGACCACCTGCCCACCGCGCGCCAGACCGCAGAAGAC
>JANPKR010000196.1:0-5005 GCA_031426175.1 Hydrogenophaga sp.
GCGTCACGTGCCGCCGTCGTGCTCGGTGCTCAGGCGGCCATTGCCTCGGGCCAGCCGCAACGTGCGGTGAGCCGGCTGCAAAGCTGGGTGGTGTTGCAACCGCGCGATGCGCTGGCCTGGCAGACCCTGGCCCGGGCTTACCAAGTGCAGGGCCAGTCGTTGCGCGCCGTGCGGGCCGAGGCCGAGGCGCGTGCTGCGCACCTTGACTATTCGGGCGCGGTGGACCGTTTCCGGGCTGCGCAATCGTTGCCCGTGGCCGAGCGCAGCGCCGATTCGATGGAGATGGCCATCGTCGACAGCCGCCGACGGGATGTGGAAGTGCTGCTGCGCGAAAGCGTGAAAGAAGAGGAAGACAGCAAGCGCTGAGCGCCGCAGGCTGTCTTGGCGTCGATCAGAGGATCGACTTCAATGCCGCGTCCACCACCAGCATGAGCGCGGAGTAGATCAGCGAGCCCAGCAGTGCGGCCAAAAAGCCGTTGACACCAAATCCGTCTAACACACTGGCCGCGGCCCAGAAGAGCAGCGCGTTGATCACGAAGAGAAACAAACCCAGTGTGATCACCGTGACCGGCAGCGTGAGGATCACCAGCACCGGGCGAAGCACCACGTTGAACAGACCGATCACCGCCGCGGCGATGAGCGCGGCGGTGAAGCTCTGGATCTGCACGCCCGGGTACAGGTAAGCCACCAGCAACAAGGCGCAAGCGGCCAGCAGCCATTTGACGACGAGTTTCATCTGCTCAGCCCTGGCCGTGGTGCGTCCAGGGATGGTCAGTGCGCCGGTGCGCCTTTGGCCTGGCGCGACGCCACGAACTTGCCGATGGCCAGCACCAGCAGGGCGCCAGCAACCGACGCGCCGTATTTGATGGTGTCGTTTTGCGGAAGCTTGAGCATCCACTGCCACTTGTCCGGGTTGGCCAGCACCGGATCGGACACCAGCATGCCGCCAGCAATCCAGCCCAGCAGCATGCCGCCGGCGGTGATGATCAGCGGGAAGCGCGCCATCAGCTTGATGACCAGCTGGCTGCCCCAGACGATGATCGGGATCGAGATCAGCAAACCCAGCACGACCAGCAGCATCTGGTGCTCACCCGCGTTTTGCGCGGCACCGGCGATGGCGATCACGTTGTCCACGCTCATCACCAGGTCGGCCACGATGATGGTCTTGATGGCGGCCAGCAACTTGTCGCTGGTGGCCACGTCGCCATGACCATCTTCGTCGGGGGCAATCAGCTTGATGCCGATCCACACCAGCAGAAGTGCGCCCACGAACTTGAGCCACGGCAGGGCCAGCAGCGTCATCGCGAAGAAGATCAGGATCACGCGCAGGATGATGGCGCCCGCCGTGCCCCAGATGATGCCTTGGGTGCGTTGCGCGGGGGGCAGCTTGCGGCAGGCCAAGGCGATGACCACCGCGTTGTCTCCACCGAGCAGGATGTCGATCATGATGATCTGCCCGAGGGCGACCCAGAAGGCAGGCGAAGTCAGGAAATCCATAAATTCCTCGTTGTCGTTTTTTCAGATGCAGACGGTTGCATCATGTCCGTCCTGGGCGCTGTGTGAAGCGCCGCGTGATTTACAGCATGCCTCGCCGCCCTCCGGGGGAGCCGGAGATTGTACGGGCCGGGGGTATTCACCAGCGTACGCAGTTCCCACAGCGTCTCGCGAGCGATTGACCGTGCGGACCGGTGGACGCCACCGGGCTGGCTATCATCCGGCCTCTTTCAATGAACCCCACCATGGCCGGCATTCACATCACCGACATCGAAGCAGCCATCAATTTCTGGCGCGAGCGTGCGCCATCGCCCGACGGCGTGGTCTTGCCCAAACCCACGCGCGCCCTCGCCGAGGTGTACGCCCTGATGGTGTTTCTTCACGAAGTCGAGGCCGATGAAACCACGCTGCCTGCCGCAGCGCGAGAAGCCTGGCTGGCTTGGTACGACACCACGCCCGACACTCCCTGTATCGCCATTTGCTCCACCAGCCAGGGCGACGAAGTGTGCAAAGGCTGCGGCCGACTCTTTGACGAGGTGCAGCGCTGGACCGAGATGTCGCCCGGTGAGAAGCGCGCCACCTGGCGTCGCATCACCATCGAAGACGACGCGTGGCGCTTCAACCGCTACGCGGAGCGGGCTCGTTGAAAACGCCGACTCAGCCGCCGGGACGCCCCAAGGCTGGCTCAGCCCCCGAGGGGGGCAGCGACATGCGCAGCGGCGGAGCGTGGGGGCCTTTTTCCTAGACCCGGCGAGCGAGTTCCGTGGCCTTGCCGGTGTAACTGCCCGGCGTCATGGCCAGCAGCCGTTCCTTTTCACCGTCGGGAATCTCCAGGCTGCGAATGAGCCCGTGAAGGGCTTCAGCTGTCACGGTCTTGCCGCGCGTGACTTCCTTCAGCTTCTCGTAGGCGCCCGACACGCCGTAGCGGCGCATCACCGTCTGGATCGGTTCAGCCAGCACTTCCCACGCGTTGTCGAGGTCGTCGGCCAGCGCTTCTTCGTTGATCTCGAGCTTGCCCAGGCCCACGCCCATGGAGTGGTAGGCCAGCACCGCGTAGCCCAACGCCACGCCCATGTTGCGCAGCACGGTGGAGTCGGTCAGGTCGCGCTGCCAGCGGCTGATGGGCAGCTTTTCCGAAAGGTGGCGCAGGAGTGCGTTGGACAGACCCAGGTTGCCTTCGGCGTTCTCGAAGTCGATCGGGTTGACCTTGTGCGGCATGGTCGATGAGCCGATCTCGCCAGCTTTGAGGCGATGCTTGAAATATCCCAGGCTCACATAGCCCCAGATGTCGCGCGAGAGGTCGATCAGGATGGTGTTGGTGCGTGCGATCGCATCGAACAACTCGGCCATGTAGTCGTGCGGCTCGATCTGGATGCTGTAGGGCTGGAAGGTCAGCCCCAGGCCGAGCGGCTCGGGCTGTTCGATCACGTTGCGGCTGAAGGCTTCCCAGTCGAAGTCGGGCCAGGCGCTGAGGTGTGCGTTGTAGTTGCCCACCGCGCCGTTCATCTTGCCCAGAAGCTTCACGCTGGCGATCTTCTCGCGCGCAGCGGCGAGGCGTACCACCACGTTGGCGATTTCCTTGCCCACCGTGGTCGGGCTGGCGGTCTGGCCGTGGGTGCGGCTGAGCATGGGCACAGCGGCGAACGCGTGGGCCATCTCGCGCAGCTTGGTGATCACTGCGTCGAGCGAGGGCAGCAGCACCGCGTCGCGCCCGCCTTTGAGCTGCAGCGCGTGGCTGGTGTTGTTGATGTCTTCGCTGGTGCAGGCAAAGTGCACGAACTCGGCGGCTTTTTCCAGTTCCGGGCGTGCTTCAAAGCGCGACTTGATCCAGTACTCCACGGCCTTCACGTCGTGGTTGGTGATCTTCTCGATGTCCTTGATGGCCTGGCCATCGGCTTCGCTGAAGTTTTTCACCAGGCCCATGAGGTAGGTGCGTGCGCCGGGTGACAGCGGCTTGAACTCGGCAAGACCCGCATCGGACAAGGCGATGAACCACGCAATTTCCACCTGCACGCGGCGGTGCATGTAGCCCAGTTCGCTCATGAACGGGCGCAGCTGGCCCAGGCGGCCGGCGTAACGGCCGTCCAGCGGAGAGAGAGCGGAAATGGGTGACAAAGCCGCTGACGGGGCAGCGGCAGAAGGCGTGGAGGCGGAAGCCGATGGGGTGGTGGGGCGCATCCGGCGATTGTAGGAGGCGGGGCTTTCCACCGGTCTGGTCAGTCAGACCGAAGGCCGTGCTGGCTAAAATCGCCTTCCCACGGGCAACCGTTTTCACCCATCTGTCCTTCATGAAACTCATCGGCGCCATCACCAGCCCCTACGTCCGCAAAGTGCGCGTCGTCATGGCCGAGAAAAAGCTGGACTACCACTTCATCCTCGAAGACGTCTGGTCGGCTGAGACGCAGATCACCACCTCCAATCCGCTGGGCAAGGTGCCCTGCCTGGTGATGGAAGGTGGCGAAGCGGTTTTTGATTCGCGCGTGATCGTCGAATACCTCGACACGCTCTCCCCGGTGGGCAAGCTGATCCCGTCGCAAGGCCGTGAGCGCGCCGAGGTGAAAACCTGGGAAGCGCTGGCCGATGGCCTGATTGATGCCGCCATCCTGGCGCGCCTGGAATCCACCTGGTCCGGGCGCACCGATCAGCAGCGCAGCACCGCCTGGATCGATCGCCAGATTGGAAAGATCGAAGCCAGTCTGAAAAGCATGAGCCAGGGCCTGGGCGACAAGCCGTTCTGCTCGGGCATCCACTTCAGCCTGTCCGACGTGGCCGTGGGCTGCGCGCTGGGTTACCTGGACTTCCGCTTTCCGGTGATCGACTGGCGCACGCCGTACCCCAACCTGGCGCGTCTGGGCGAGAAACTCAACCAGCGACCGAGCTTCGTCGACACGAAGCCTGATTGAGTCCGCTCAGCTGTTGGCTCGCTGTTTGAGCCACCGCATGAAACTGCCCACCACGGGCAGTTTTTCGTAGAGCTCTTCTGCCGCGTCCCAGTAGTCGCGGTGATCGCTGACCAGGCCGTCGGCGGTCAGCACCAGGTGCGTGCCGCCACGCACCACCTGTTCGGTGGTGGTATCGAAGCGCCTGAAGCGAAAGCGGAACTCCCACACCAGAAAGCACTGCGTGCCGTCCACGATGCGGCTGGTCACCACGAAGTGTGGGCCGTGCAGGCTCTCGAACATGTGGGCAAAGACCCGCTCGATCGCAGGAATGCCGTGCACCTCGTTGAACGGGTCCTTGAAGCGCGCATCCGCCGTGTAAAACTCGCCAATGCGAGCCACCGACTGCGGCGAGATGGTCTCGAAGTACGCACAGAGGCGGTCCACCGTCTCGCGGTTTCGTTCGCTCACAGGCCGGTCGCGCGGCGCACCGCGGGAAAGTAAGCGCGGTAGGGCAAGAGGCGCATGAGCTTCATCCAGCGCGTGAAGCGCTTGGGGTAATGCACCTCAAACACGCCCCGGCCCCAGTCGTCGATCATGGCCTGCGCGGCCTGTGGCGGCGTGATGAGTGC
>JANPKR010000197.1:0-6357 GCA_031426175.1 Hydrogenophaga sp.
GTGCGCGCCGACTGGCGTTTCTGACGAGAGCAACCCCCGCCCGTAAAATCGCGGGTTCCCCCGACCGATCCGAAAGTTTTCCATGAGCCTCCAATGCGGCATCGTGGGCCTGCCCAACGTGGGCAAGTCCACCCTTTTCAACGCGCTGACCAAAGCCGGTATCGCGGCTGAAAACTACCCCTTCTGCACCATCGAGCCCAACACCGGTGTGGTCGAAGTGCCCGATCCGCGCCTGGCCAAGCTGGCGGCCATCGTCGAGCCCGAGCGGGTGGTGCCGGCCATCGTGGAGTTTGTCGACATCGCCGGTCTGGTGGCCGGTGCCAGCACCGGCGAAGGCCTGGGCAACAAGTTTCTGGCCCACATCCGCGAGACCGACGCCATCGTCAACGTGGTGCGCTGCTTTGAAGACGACAACGTGATCCACGTGGCCAACAAGGTCGACCCGATCGCCGACATCGAGGTCATCCAGACCGAGCTCTGCCTGGCCGACCTGGCGGCGGTGGAAAAAGCGATTCACCGTGTGAGCAAGACCGCGCGCTCGGGCGACAAGGAATCCATCAAGCAGCTCGCGATTCTTGAGAAATGCCAGACCGCGCTGAACGACACCCAGCCGGTGCGCACCATCGACTTCAGCAAGGACGAGCAGGCGCAGCTCAAGCAGTTTTTCCTGATCACCGCCAAGCCCGCGATGTTCGTGGCCAACGTGTCCGAAGACGGTTTTGAGAACAACCCCTTCCTTGACCGTTTGCGCGACTTTGCCGCCAAACAGAACGCGCCCGTGGTCGCCATCTGCGCCAAGATCGAAGCCGAGCTCTCCGAGATGGACGACGCCGACCGGCTCGAATTCCTGAAAGAGCTGGGCCAGGACGAACCCGGTCTGAACCGTCTGATCCGCGCGGCTTATCAGTTGCTGGGTTTGCAGACCTATTTCACTGCCGGCGTGAAAGAGGTGCGCGCCTGGACCATCCATGTGGGCGACACCGGGCCGCAGGCCGCGGGCGTGATCCACACCGATTTCGAAAAGGGCTACATCCGCGCCCAGACCATCGCGTTTGACGACTTCATCAACTTCAAGGGCGAGCAGGGCGCGAAGGACGCGGGCAAGATGCGCGCCGAAGGCAAGGAGTACATCGTCAAGGATGGCGACGTGATGAACTTCCTGTTCAGCAGCTAACGCCACCATGACCCAGACTGGCCAGCCCGAACCCCAGCGCCTGGCCAAACGCCTGGCGGCGCAACTGCCGTGCTCGCGCAGCGACGCCGAAAACTACATCGCCGGTGGCTGGGTGCGGGTGGATGGCGTGGTGGTGGAAGAGCCCATGGAGCGCGTGCGCGATGAGCAGACTGTGGCGCTCGACCCCAAGGCCAAGCTGGAGCCGCTGGAGTCCATGACGCTGATCTGGCACAAGCCAGCCAACCGGGTGCTGCCCGACGAGCCGCCGCTGCCCGACGCGCTCGCCGCCAAGTGGTTCACCGGCCGCAACCGCTTCAACGGCGACCGCTCCGGCGTGCGCCCGCTCAAGGCGCACCTGCACAAGCTGCTGCCGGTGTCGCCGCTGGGCACCAAGGCCAGCGGCCTGATGGTGTTCACGCAAAACCCCAGCGTGGCGCGCAAGATGACCGACGACGCGGGTCAGCTGGAACACGAGTGGCTGGCCGAGGTGGCGGCCGACGCCGAGCTGGAAGACGAAGCCCGGCGGGATGCGGTGCTCAAGTCCTTGGGCAAGGCGCTTTTTTTTGACGGCTGGGCCGTGCCCTCGGCGCGCGCCAGCTGGCAGAGCGAGTTGCGCTTGCGCCTGGCGATCAAGGGCAACCGACCGGGCCAGGTGGCACATCTGTGTGAGCGCGCGGGTTTGCAACTCACCGCGCTGCGCCGCCTTCGTCTGGGCCGCATTTCACTGGCGGGTCTGCCAGTCGGCGAGTGGCGCTACTTGCTGCCCTACGAACGTTTCTGAGCCCGAGCCGCCCACACGCTCAGGGCCATGGCGAACATCAGCACCACCAGGCCCACACGGTTGAGGCTGAACATGCGACCCTGCGCAATCATCAGCCCGCCCAGCGCCGCGCCCATGGCCTGACCGCCGTACATGGCCGAGGTGTTGAGCGCCACCGTGGCGGGTGCCAGCGCCGGTGAGATATGCACCAGCCGCGCCTGCTGCGCCGAGTTCACCGCGAAGCAGCCCAGCGCCCACGGCACCAGCACCAGCGCCTGTTGCCACACGCCGCCCTGGCCCAGTGGCCACAGCAGCAGGCTCAGCACGATCAGACCCAGCGAGATGAACACGGCACGTGCTGCGCCAATGCGGTCGATCCAGCGCGACATGCCCACGTTGCCCGCCAGACCAAACGCGCCGAACCACAAGAACATGAGCGACAGCGCACCGCCGCCCAGACCCAGGGTCTGAAAGAAGTAGGGCGCGAAATACGAGAACAGCGTGAACTGCCCGAAGGCCGAGAGCAGTGTCACGCCCACAGCGAGCATGAGCGGCGCCGAGCCCACGGTGGCTTGCCAGGCCTGGCGCGACAACGCGGCCGGTTTGATGCCGTCGGGCATCTCGCGCCAGACCCAGGCCGCGCTGGCCACCGACATCAGCGCCACCAGTCCAAAGGCCCAGCGCCAGCCCAGCGTGCCGCCGATCCAGGCCGACAGCGGCATGCCCATGACCGAGGCCACCGACCAGCCGAGAAACACGAACGTGATCGCGCGCCCTCGCTGATCGGGGCGCACCAGCAAGCCCACACAGGCCGCGGCTTGCGGCGTGAACACCGCCGGCGAAATGACGGCCAACACCCGCAGCGGCAGCAGGCTGGCGTAGCTCGGCGCCAGCGCACAGGCGGCGGTGAGCAGGCCGTACCAGAGCAGCGAGACCGTGAGCAGGCGGCGCCGGTCCCAGCCGGCCACCAGGCTGGCAAACGCCGGCGCACCCACGCCCATCAGGATGGCTGCGGCGGTGATGAGCAGTCCGGCCTTCGGGATCGATACACCCAGCGACAAGCTGATGTCGTTGAGCGTGCCAGGCACCACCATCACGCCGGTACCGATCACGAAGTTGCCGACCATCAGGGCCCAGAGGGCGCGCGGCAAAGGCGATGCGAGGGTGCTCATCCGTGGTAGATGCCGGGAAAGAACCAGAGCAACGCTGCTGTCATGGTGAGGTAGCGGGCGAACTTGCCGATGGCCATGTAGGCCAGGCAGGGCCAGAAGGGAAACTTCATCCAGCCCGCCACCGCGCACAGCGGATCGCCCACCACCGGCAGCCAGCTCAACAGACAAGCCTTGGGGCCGAAGCGCTCCAGCCACTGCAGCGCACGAACATCGACGTGGTGCCCGCGCGCACGGTCCACCGCTTTGTGCGTGCCCAGGCCCATGGCCCAGCTCACCGCGCCGCCCAGCGTGTTGCCCGCGGTGGCCACCAGGATGGCGGGCCAGAAGAGCTCGGGGTTGAGTTTGATCAGGCCGAACACCGCAGGCTCCGAACCCATGGGCAGCAACGTGGCCGAGATGAAGGCCACCACGAACACGGTGCTCAACCCGAATTCGGGCAGCGCCAGGAGTTGCATCAGGTGGTTGAACCAGTCGGGCATTCGGAGCAGAAAAAGACGCCCAGGGTCGGCGTTGGGGATGACTTGGCGCGTGGTGTTGTGTGAAAGGCGAAAGCAAGGGTTCGTTTATCGCCTGCTGAAAAAACAGGCAGGTAGAATCGCGCTCCTCCGCACCTCGCATTGGCTGGGACTGCGAAGGCCACTTCCAACCATCGCATTCTCCCACCGCCATGCACATCGGGGCCTTCACCCTGCCCAATGCCCTGTTTGTCGCGCCCATGGCAGGCGTGACGGACCGGCCGTTCCGCAAGCTGTGCAAGCGGCTCGGGGCGGGCTATGCGGTCAGCGAGATGGTGACCTCGCGACCCGATCTGCAAGACAGTCTGAAGACCTCCCGCCGTGCCAACCACGAAGGGGAGGCCGCACCCATCGCAGTGCAGATCGCCGGCACCGACGCGCAGATGATGGCCGATGCCGCGCGCTACAACATCGACCGCGGCGCGCAGATCATCGACATCAACATGGGCTGCCCGGCCAAGAAGGTCTGCAACAAATGGGCCGGCTCTGCCCTCATGCAGGACGAGGCTTTGGCCATCGACATCGTGCAGGCCGTGGTGGCCGCCTGCGAGCCACACGGTGTGCCCGTGACGCTCAAGATGCGCACCGGCTGGTGCGCCAGTGTGCGCAACGCGCCCACACTCGCACTCGCTGCAGAGTCCGCCGGCGTGCAGATGCTCACCGTGCACGGCCGCACGCGCGAGCAGGGCTACAAGGGCCAGGCCGAGCACGACACCGTGGCCCACATCAAGAGCCGCGTGCGCATTCCGGTGGTGGCCAACGGCGACATCAACAGCCCAGAGCAGGCGCGCGAGGTGCTGCGCCGCACGGGTGCCGACGCCATCATGATCGGCCGCGCCGCGCAAGGCCGGCCCTGGATCTTTCGCGAGATCGCACACTTTCTTGCCACGGGTGAGCACCTGCCGCCGCCCGACCTGGCCGATGTGCGCGTGTGGCTGCTGGACCATCTGCACGACCACTACGATCTTTATGGCGAATTCACCGGCGTGCGCAGCGCGCGCAAGCATCTGGGTTGGTACGCCCAGTCGCTGCCACTGCCTGCTGGTGCTGCAGCTGTCTTTCGTGCGCGCGTGAACACCACCACCACGGTGGACGAGCAGCTGCGCTGCGTGAGCGAGAGCCTGGACGCCTGGTCCAGCAAAACAACAACAACCCCGAGAGACGACTGGAAACTGGCCGCATGAACAAGAACAACCTGCACGACTGTGTGCGTGCCAGCATGGAAGACTTTTTCCATGACCTCAACGGCACCGATCCGGCCAATCTGCACGACATGCTCGTCAAGGCGGTGGAGAAGCCGCTGCTGGAGGTGGTGATGGAGCAGGCGCAGCACAACCAGTCGCGCGCTGCGCAGTGGTTGGGCCTTAACCGCAACACCCTGCGCAAGAAGCTGCTCGAACACAAGCTCATCGACTGAGCCCGCCCTTTTCAAAAACCACCAAATCCCTGTTCATGCGCGCACTCATCTCTGTCTCCGACAAGACCGGTATCGTCGAACTCGCCCAGGCCCTGCACGGCCTCGGTGTGTCCCTCATCTCCACCGGCGGCACCGCCAAGCTGCTGGCCGACCAGGGGCTGCCCGTGACCGAGGCGGCCGAGGTCACCAACTTCCCCGAGATGCTCGACGGCCGCGTGAAGACGCTGCACCCCAAGGTGCATGGCGGCCTGCTGGCCCGGCGCGATGTGCCCGAGCACATGGCTGCGCTCAAGACCCACGGCATCGACACCATCGACCTGCTGATCGTCAACCTCTACCCGTTTGAAGCCACCGTGGCCAAGCCCGGCTGCACGCTCGACGACGCGATCGAGAACATCGACATCGGCGGTCCGGCCATGGTGCGCAGCGCCGCGAAGAACTGGAAGGACGTGGCGGTGCTGACCGACGCATCGCAATACGCCGGTGTGATTGCCGAACTCAAAGGCACTGGCAAGGTCAGCGACGCGACGCGTTTCGCCCTGTCGGTGGCCGCGTTCAACCGCATCAGCAACTACGACGGCGCCATCAGCGACTACCTCTCCAGCATCACGTTCGACGCCACTGCCACCGTGCCCGCGCGCAGCGAGTACCCGGCGCAGGCCAATGGCCGCTTCGTGAAACTGCAGGATCTGCGCTACGGCGAGAACCCACACCAGACCGCGGCCTTCTACCGCGACCTGCACCCCGCGCCCGGCTCGCTGGTGACGGCCAAACAGCTGCAGGGCAAGGAGCTCAGCTACAACAACATCGCCGACGCCGACGCGGCGTGGGAATGTGTGAAGAGCTTCGACGTGCCCGCGTGCGTGATTGTCAAACATGCCAACCCCTGCGGCGTGGCTGTGGGCAAGGACGCATTGGAGGCCTACAGCAAGGCCTTCCAGACCGACCCCACCAGCGCCTTTGGCGGCATCATCGCCCTCAACCGCGTGCTCGATGGCGCCGGTGCGCAGACCATCAGCAAACAATTCGTTGAAGTGCTGATGGCGCCGGGCTACACGCCCGAAGCGTTGGAAGTGTTCAAGGCCAAGGCCAATGTGCGCGTGCTCGAAATCGCGCTGCCGCCTGGTGGTCCTACCGCGTGGGACAAAGGCCTGAACCTCACCGACATCAAGCGCGTCGGCTCGGGCCTGCTCATGCAGTCGGCCGACAACCACGTGCTCACCCGTGCCGACCTCAAGGTGGTGACGAAGCTGCAGCCCACCGAACAGCAGCTCGATGACCTCATGTTCGCCTGGACGGTGGCCAAGTTTGTCAAGTCC
>JANPKR010000198.1:0-2991 GCA_031426175.1 Hydrogenophaga sp.
CCCACCACCACCTGCTGCATGACGACCGAGAACGCCCGCGGGTCGGTGAGCGCGATCATCGGTTGGTCGCCCAACCCCGCCTGTGCGCACACGGCCACGATGAACGCCAGCGCCACGCGCGTGCGCAGCGGCACCGAGCGCGACGAGAAGATGGGTGCACTGGAGAAGACGGCGAGGATGCGCAGGAAGGGCCAGAACACCGGCGAGACCAGCGCCATCACCTGTGCTTCGGTGAACGTGGGCATGGTTGGTGTGTCCGGTGAGCGATCAGATGGCGTAGTTGGGGATCGACAAGATCGTGCTGCGGATGAACTCGACCATGGTGGTCATCATCCACGGCCCGGCGATGGCGAACACCGCGATGGCCGCGATCAGCTTGGGCACAAAGGCCAGCGTGGCCTCGTTGATCTGGGTGATGGCCTGAAACAGGCTCACCACCAGGCCCACCACCAGCACCGTGGCCAGCACCGGTGCGGCCACCATGAGCAGCATGAAGAGCGCGTTCTGCGCCATCGTGAGAGCGGCTTGGGGATCCATCAGGCAACCTTTTCGGAGAGAGGGCGGGACGCCGCCGGGCCGCTCCCAAGGCGGCCCAGCCCCCGCGGGGGGCAGCGACCCGCGCAGCGGTGGAGCGTGGGGGTCTTCATTGAGCGAAGCTCGCGGCCAATGAGCCGATGAGCAAGTTCCAGCCGTCAGCGAGCACAAACAACATGAGCTTGAACGGCAGCGCCACCAGCACCGGCGACAGCATCATCATGCCCAGCGACATGAGCACGCTGGCCACCACCATGTCGATCACCAGGAACGGAATGAAGATCATGAAACCGATCTGGAACGCAGTCTTGAGCTCGCTGGTGACGAAGGCTGGTACGAGGACGCGAAACGGGGCGTTCTCGGCCGTCACCTCAGCGGGCAACTTGGCCAGTTTGGCAAAGAGTTCAAAGTCGGACTGACGCGTCTGTTTGAGCATGAACGCGCGCATGGGCCCCTGGCCGCGCTCCAGCGCCTGGTCAAAGGTGATGGCGTTGCGCGAGTAGGGCTCGTAGGCGTCGGCGTACACCTTGTCCAGCGTCGGGCCCATCACGAACAGGGTGAGGAACAGCGAGAGACCCACGATCACCTGGTTGGGCGGGGCCGACTGCGTGCCCAGCGCCTGGCGCAGCAGAGACAGCACGATCACGATGCGGGTGAAGCCCGTCATGAGCAGCAGCACGGCCGGCAGAAACGAGAGCGCGGTGAAGAACAGCAGGGTCTGGATCGGCACCGAATAGCTGGTGCTGCCGCTGCCCTGACCGATCATCAGCGGCAGCGACGGCCCGGCGGCGGCGGGTGCAGACGGCGGCGTGGGCACGGGCAGCGCCTGGGCCCACACGCCAGCGGCGCACAGCGCGAGCGCCCCGAAGATCAGGCCGCCTCGCATCACATCAACGCGGCGCATGGGGAGCTTTCATGAGTTGCGAGAGGCGCGCGGCAAAACCGGTGGGCGCTGCGGGATCGAGGGGCACGGCCGGCAACTCGGCTGGCAACGGCATCTGGTGCAACGCGGTCACGCTGCCCGAGGCCACACCCAGCACCAGGCAGACGCGCTCTGCACCGTCACCCACCTGCACCGTGACCACGCGTTGTTGCGGGCCCAGCGACAGGCTGGAGAGCACGCGCAAAGCGGGGCCGCTGGTACCCGCAATACCGGGCAGGCGGCGGCGTGCCCACTTCAGGGCAAACGCCAGACCCACCATCAAGGCAAGCAACAGCAGCGCGGGCATGGCGTTTTGCAACATGGATCAGGTCCTGCTAACTCTGCGCATGCGCTCGGACGGGGTCACGATGTCGGTCAGGCGGATACCGAACTTGTCGTTCACCACCACCACCTCGCCCTGGGCGATCAGGTAACCGTTGACGAGCACATCCATGGGCTCACCGGCCAGTGCATCGAGCTCGACGATCGAGCCCTGCGCAAGCTGCAGGATGTACTTGATCGGCACGCGGGTGCGACCGAGTTCCACCGAGAGTTGTACCGGGATGTCGAGCACCATCTGGATATCGTGCATCGGGTTGCCGCTGCTGGTGCCCGACCCCGCAGGGACGGGTGTGGCGGTGGCGTCGAACACGTGCGGGCCGTCGTTGGAACCGCCGCTGGTGGTCGACTGCTCTTCCAGGGCTTGCGCCCAGTCGTCGGCGATGGATTCTTGTGATGGGGTGTCAGTGGACATGGTTTTCTCCGAGCCAGTTCGAATCGATTCCGCGCAGATTGCGCTCCACGCGAAGCGCGTATTTGCCCTTGTGGGTGCCGTATTGGCCTTCGAAGATCGGCACCCCGTCCACATGCGCCTGGATGGTGGGGTTGCGATCGAGTTCGATGAAGTCGCCGATCTGCATGGCGAGCAGCTGCTCCACCGTCGCTTCGGTCTGGGCCAGCTCAGCGACCATGGTCACCTCGGCCGCCTGAATTTCATGGCTGAGCAGCTTGACCCAGCGGCGATCGACCTCGATGGCGTCGCCCTGCACGCTGGAATACAGCACGTCGCGGATGGGCTCCAGCGTGGCGTAAGGAATGCAGATATGCAGCGAGCCGGTGATGTCGCCGATCTCCAGCGTGAAGCTGGTGGAGACCACGATCTCGCTGGGGGTGGCGATGGTGGCGAACTGGGGCTGCATCTCCGAGCGCTGGTAGTGCAGCTCGATCGGGTAAACGCCGCGCCAGGCCTTTTTGTATTCCTCGGCCACCACGTCCACCAGGCGGTTGATCACGCGCTGTTCGGTGGGTGAGAAGTCGCGCCCTTCGATGCGGGTGTGGAACTTGCCATTGCCACCGAAGAGGCTGTCGATCACACCAAACAGCAGCGTGGGCTCGCACACCACCAGCCCGTTGCCGCGCAGCGGGCGAATGGCCATGATGTTGAAGTTGGTCGGCACCACGAGTTCGCGCAGAAAGGCGCTGTACTTTTGCACCTGCACCGCGCCCACCGAGATCTCGGGGCTGCGGCGGATGAA
>JANPKR010000199.1:0-6397 GCA_031426175.1 Hydrogenophaga sp.
CGCCGGTTGGCGTAGCGTGCGTCACCGGCCAGCGAGATCACCGCCAGGCTCATCTGTGTGGTGGCGGCATGCGCTGCCGGCCAGACCGTCAAAGCCAGCAGCGTGAGGGTGTTTGCGGCCCGGCGCCAGTGGGGCAGCGGCATCAGGGCTGCACCAGCACGCTGTGCGGCACGCGTCCCACGGCCACGGTCTTGATGGCTTTCGCACTCGCGGTGTCCACCAGTGTCATGTCGTCAGAGAGGCCGTTGGTCACATACAGCGTCTTGCCATCGGGGTGCAGGGTGAGGCCCCAGGCGCGTTTGCCCACCAGCACCTGGCGGCCCACCTTCTTGCTGGCCACATCCACCTCGGCCACGTGGTTGGCCTTGCCCAGGCCCACCCACATGGTCTTGCCGTCCGGGCTCAGCGTCATGCCCACGGGCGTGATGTCGGTCTCGCGCATGCCCTGCACCGCGAATTTCACGGTGGCCTTCACGCTGTGGTCTTTGGTGCTGACCACGCTCACGCTGGCATCAAGCTCGTTGGTGACCCAGAGCTCGGCGCCGCCTTCGGCCAGCACGAAGCGGCGCGGGCGCTTGCCCACCTTGATGTTCTTGATCACCTTCTTCTGGCCGAGATCGATGTGGTGGACCACGTTGGCCACCTCGGACGTGACATAGGCGAACTTGCCGTCGGCTGTGACCAGCACCCCTTCGGGTTCACCGCCGGTCTTCACCTCGAACAGCGGCTTTTTGGTGGCCAGGTCGTAGGCGGCCATCACGTTTTCGTCTTCGATCGACACATAGACCGTCTTGCCATCGGGGCTCAGGTCAAAAATCTCCGGACTGTCCCCCAATGGAACAGTCCCGGTCATCTTGCCGGTCGCTGTGTCCACCACGCCAAGCTGGTTGCTGTCGCCGCAGCACACGTAAATCTGGCTGCGGTTGGCGTTGAACATCATGTGCCGCGGGCGCTCGCAGGTGTCGATGGCCGCGAGGCGCTCACCCTTGGCGTCGAAAACATGAATCTTGTTGTCTTTCTCGCTGGACACGTACACCTTGCCCTGGGCCAGCGCTGCCATCGGTGAAGCCACCGCACAGCCGAGCAGTGCCACCCACGCGAGGCGACGGAGCCTGTGCCGCGCGGGTACGGACAGTGAGAAACGAAGCATGGGTGGGTCTCCTTGAATTGTTGTGGGCGGGCTGCAGTTGTGCAAAAACAGTGCCAGCGCGACAGGCGTGGAAATTGCCTACAAACGCGTGCAAAAGCATGCTTGCAGCAAAGCCGGGCCATCGGCTACGGACAAACCCTGAGACAAAACGGCACACCCGATGACACACCGCTTCCCGCCACCCTGCCCTGCGCAGCCACTTGCATCGCGCAGGCAGTTCCTGGGGTGGTGCGCTGGCTGCGCGCTCGGTGCGTCGGGCCTGGCACACAGCGCGCCGGCTCGCGCCACGGGCGCGTTTCCACTGCGCTCCATCCAGCTCATCGTGCCCTGGCCGGCTGGCGGCGCGACCGACCTCACGCTGCGCATCCTCTGCGAAGAAGCCGCGCCGCTCCTGGGCCAGCCCATCGTCGTCATCAACAAGCCTGGCGCCGCCGGCACGCAGGTCGCGCCACTGCTCAAGGCCGCCGAGCCCGACGGCTACACCATCGGCCAGGTGCCCATCACCGTGTACCGCCACGCGCTCATGAACAAGGTGCCCTGGGACCCGGTGGCCGATCTCAGCCCCATCGTGCAGGTCTCGGGCACCACCTTTGGCGTGCTGGTGCCCGCCGGCAGCCCCTGGAAGAGCTTCAACGACCTGCTCGCCTGGGCCAAGGCCCACCCGGGTGAACTCATCCTGGGCTCCACCGGCATCGGTACCACCGCCCACCTGGCCACCGAAGAAATCCTGCTGCAGAACAACATCCGCTACGTGCACGTGCCCTACCGCGGCACCGCCGACCAGATGCTCGGCGTGGCCGGTGGCCAGGTGATGGCGGGCGTGAACTCCACCGGCTTCGCGCCCTGGGTGGACCAGGGCAAGATCCGCGTGCTGGCCATCTTCAGCGCCCAGCGCAGCCCGCGCTGGCCCGACGCACCCACGCTGCGCGAGCTGGGCTACGAACAGTCCGTCTACACCTCGCCCTGGGGCCTGGCCGCGCCGCACGGCACCCCCGAGGCCGTGGTGCAACGCCTGCACAATGCGTTTGCCCAAGCCATGAAGAGCGAGCGGCACCTGCAGGAACTGGCCCGCTACGACCAAACACTGGACTACCTCAACACCCGCGACTACCGCCAGGCCGTGCTGGACACCGTGGAGCGCGAGAAGCGCCTGCTCCAGCGCATGAACCTGCTGGCCAGGCCCCCCGGCGCCTGATCCCCGATGACCGACCTACCCATCCACACCGCCCCCACCCTGCTCCAGGCCAGCAACCTGCACAAGTCCTACGGCGCCAAACCCGCGCTCAAGGGCGTGGACGTGACCCTGTCTGCAGGCGAAATGGTGGCCCTGCTCGGGCCGAACGGCGCTGGCAAGTCCACCCTGCTGCAACTGCTCACCGGCCTTTTCACACCCGACCAGGGCAGCATCGAAGTGCTCGGCCACGACATGCGCCAGCACCCCAGCCGCGCGCTGGCCGGCCTGGGCGTGGTGTTTCAACAGAGCGCCCTCGACATGGACCTGAGCGTGATGTCGAACCTGCACTTCCACACCGATCTGCACGGCATGCCGCGCAAGCTGGCCAACGCACGCATCGCCAAGCTGCTGGAGACCATGGGCCTGAGCGACCAGGCCAAAGCCGTGGTGCGCAGCCTTTCGGGCGGCACCCGCCGCAAGATCGAACTGATCCGCGCGCGTCTGCACGAGCCCCGCGTGCTGCTCATGGACGAAGCCACCGTGGGCCTGGACCCGGCCTCGCGCCAGCAACTGCTGGACACCGTGCGCGGCCTCTGCCAGAGCCGCGGCATGGGCGTGCTCTGGGCCACCCACCTGATCGAAGAAACCCGTCACGCCGACCGGCTGATGCTGCTGCACCAGGGCGCGGTGCGGTTTGAAGGCTCTGCCGCCGAGTTCATGGCGCAAAGCGAGGGTGGGGATTTCCAGGCGGAGGTGTTGAAGCAGCTGGGGAGGGGGACGGTGTGAGGCGGTGGGTCTCAAGAGGTGCCGACGCACGACGCAAGAACGGACCTTGGGTTACAGAACGACCACACGCAGGCGCAACTGCATGCCGCAGGACCAGGAGTCATTGGCCTGACGATCGCGGCCCGGTTCTCGGGGCGTCCAGAAGTGCCTGCATGCGAACGAGCAAAGCGGGCATGTCCATCGGCTTCTGAAGCAACCCGTCCACATCCAGACCCTGCACTTGCCTGAGCACGGCTTCGCTGCGGTGCGATGTCATCATGAGAATGTAGACACTGTCCATCTCTGGATTGGACCGGATGCGTCGGGCGATTTCGATGCCTGTGACCGAAGGCAGATCGATATCGATCAGCATCACCCGGGGCCGGGCATTGGCAGCCGTGAGATGAACAGAGTCGAAGTCGTTTGAAAATGCCACCTTGCCCAATGGCCGCAAGGCGCGCGCCAGAGAATGCACCAGGATCTGGTCGTCATCAACCACCATGAACGCGAGCTCGTCTGACACCGTGGTTTTCACATCCAGTGTCATGGTTGCCCCTTGCTCTGCATGGCTGACGGTAGTTCTTGCGAGTCAGTGAAAGCCACCGGCAAGTCGATGATGGCGATCGTCCCGTTGCCCAAGGTCGAGTCCAGCCAAACCGCACCACCATGCCGTTCAATGATCTTCTTGACGGTGGTCAGACCCAATCCTTCCCCGCTGAAATGTCCAGCCGACTGCAGACGAACGAAAGGTCGGAAGAGTCGATCCTTCTGCTGCGGGTCAACGCCGATGCCGTTGTCTTGAATCGTGAAGCGGTAGCCCTGTCCAGAGGGCCCTCCTCCAATCTGTATCTGAGGTGCGCTTTGTTTCGAGCTGTACTTGAAGGCGTTGTGAATCAGGTTGGTCAAAGCAACGCCCAGCAACACCGGGTCACCCATCACGGTGCCTTCAATCTCTGTTGTCACATTGAAAGTCCGGTCGCCGAATTCCATGCGGCACGACTCGACAATCGTCTCCACAGCAGTGCTGGGGGAGAACTCCTCAAGACTGAGTTGAAGGACATCGGATTTTGAGAGTGCCAGCAAACTGTCGATGATGGCCGTACCGGTGCCGATCGACTTGATGGTGGAGCTCAGATATTGACCCGCGTTTCCAACATCGCCAGCCTCCAGTGCTTCAGCGGCAAACTGAGCCCAGAGGCGGGTAGAACGCACGGGTGCACGCAGGTCGTGCGCCACACGGCCTGCGAAGATTTGCAGTTGTTCGTTCGATTGCTGCAGTTGCAGGTTCTGCACTTGCAGGGTCAAACGCTGTTGGTTGCGGCTTTTGCTGATGGCCCTGCAACCGAGGGCGCGGTGCACAGAGGCACGGAGCTCGTCGGCCTGAAATGGCTTGGCCAAAAAGTCGGTTGCACCCTCCCTGAGGGTGGCCACGGCTGCCGCCATGTCGGCGTATTGCGTGACCACAACCGCGCTTGCACAGTCGTCCGTTTCGCGAATCTGGCGAATCAGGTCCAGGCCCGACCCACCGTCCAGACGCAGGTCTGTGACGACGACGTCAAATTCCTGGCCCTGGTACCTCGCCACCGCTTGCTCCACGGTCGAGCATTCATCCACAAGCAGTCCATCGTCGCGAAGCCATTGCGCCATACCCGCACGCTGCACATCGTCGTCCTCCACCAGCAGCACCCGCCCCACGGCACCGTTCAATCGGGACATCTCAACGTTGTCATGCATGGTCAACCTCTGGACTCCCTGGGCCACTTTTCCCCTACCTTGCAGCCAACTCAGGTGGCTGCAGCCTGCTGACAAGAAGTGTGTGCGCTGTGCCGAACTCGAGTTCGTCAATCTTCTGAAGAAGTGTCTTGGCCTCGTCTTGCCCCAGCAAGCTGACCAGCTCCCGCCTCAGAGCCAAGCCAAGATCGATCGCGTCCAGGTCACACCTGGACAACAGCTCGGTGAGCGTGGCGAGCTTGTCTCGGCCAGCCTGGGTCAACGGACCGTCATCCAACACCACAGTCTCATTCGGCATCAACATGGACATGTGATCTTCGACGTGAGCCAACAGATCGTCAAGGACCTTGGCCACCTGCTGTACAGCGTCCACAGGCAAGACGGTCCCACCGAGAATGGAACTTTCAGCTTGCCCGGCCACCGCTGCCAGTTCGGCAGCGCCCAACATCCCGGCACTGCCCCGCAACTTGTGCAGGCTGGCGCACAAATCGGCGTTGATCCCGGCGCCCTTCTGGTTCGCCAGCCCAAGCCAGGTCACACCCCAGTCGGAGTAGTTCTTTTGCACCAACGCGAGCAGCTTGTTGAAGAGCGCAAGACTGTTGCTTGAATACGCCATGGCCAAGGTCGTGTCGATGCCCGGAATGTCAGGCCAGGGCTGCGACGCGGGCGGCTCCAACGTGGCGGCTCCCGCAACCGACTGGCTCAGCACCACCGCCGGTGCCTTGCCTCTGTACAAGCCGATCCGACTGCGCAACAGCTTCACCAAATCCAGAGGTTCCAGCGGCTTGGTGAGGAAGTCGTCCATGCCGGCCGCTTTGGCCCTGAGCCGTTCACTGTCGAGTGCACCGGCGGTGAGCGCAATCACCGGCAGCCTTTTGAATACCGCATGCGATTTGATGAGTCGGGTCGCTTCCAGGCCGTCCAGCACCGGCATCTGCACGTCCATGAGCACGGCATCCACCTCGTCGGGATGGGCCAGCAGCCAGTCAGCCGCTTCCTGGCCGTTGACGCAGGTGTGGCAAGCGGCCCCTTGCTGCCGCAGCAGTGCCACGGCAATCTCCAGATTGATCTCGCTGTCGTCGACCACGAGGATGCGCGCCCCTTCCAGCCAATGGATACCGCCATCGATGGCATACGTTCCCCCAATTAGCCGGTCCTGAGACCCTTTGCCCAGCACCAAGACCTCGAACACCGCATTGAAGATCCTGAACATGTCGACTGGCTTTTGAACCAGACGGTGGAGCGGCAGTGACTGCCCTTTCATCGCCTCCAACTCCTGAGCGTCGCCGAGCAAGACAACGGGCAGATCATGGCCCCGGGCCTTTGAAGCTTCCACCTGCTCTCGAAGCCTCACAGCACCCTCATTGCCCAGGGCCGCGTCCATCAGAAGCACGTCCGGTTCACCAGTCTCTGCGGCCAACGGTCTGAAGCAGGTCCAGCCAATTGCAGCGAGGCGCTGTTTCATGTCCAGGCAAATGTCCTCGTCGGCGCACATCAAAGCCACCTCGATGGGGCGGCTCGCCCGCGTGGCCTGGGCCACCAAATCCTCGTCCGCCTCGACCAGCGGCAGGGTGATC
>JANPKR010000200.1:0-2192 GCA_031426175.1 Hydrogenophaga sp.
ATAAGCGATCACAGTGCGTCCCTTATGGTGGGTGAGCCGAAGGCCTGGCCGGATGTCTTCACGGGCCACGCCCCGCCGAGGAAACAACGCCAGACCCTCGCAGGTGGCAACGATGGCGTCGGTGTAACCCTTCGCAATGGCGGATGACGAGTGCTCGGCGATGTACAGGAACAGCGTTTCCAGTTGGTCGCTCGCCTCGGGTGCGAAGACGACGCGGTGCGGCATCAGGCCTTGGCCGAAGCCTTCCTGTGCGCGGCCGCCAATCGTGCCTTGACCGCGTCGAGCCCGACCGCGCGAGACGGGTCGGCCTGGAGTGCGTCGTAGGTCGCGGCCACGTCTTGGCGCAGCCAGTCCTCGACGGCGCGGTCACTCGCCAGCAAGGCACGCAGGCCGTCTCGGATCACTTCACTCTCCGTGGCGTATTCGCCGGCCAAGACCTTCGCCCGCACCGCATCGGCCATGTCGTTGGGCAGGGTGATGCTGAACTGTTGGGTGGAGCGCATGGTGGTCCTTGGAGCTGCAATGGGATTAAATCCTACTGCAATCCCGCCCGCCTGTGGATTCGACATGCTCATCACCGCGGGCCCGCCGTGAACACCTGGCTCACCGCGCCCAGAGGTGCGCGGCCAGCGCCCAGGTAGACAGCGACGCCACCGCAGCTGTCAACGCGTGCCCGAGAAGTTGCCCCCAGCGTTGCTGGAGCTGATGCTGTTGCGGCAATGAGCGACGCTGAAGCAATTGGCGTATCTCCTCTTTGAAAATCGCCTGCGCTGCCTCGGTCATGGTCCGGGTCTGCGCCTGAACCGATTGCCGGGCCGCTTCGTCGGTGCGGGCCAGGATGTGTTTGACCGCCTGCACCTTGGCCTTTTCCGTGAGGGCCGCCACGTGGGTTTCGAAGGTGGTCAACTGATCGGCGAGCTGCGCATGGGCATTGAGCAGCGCCTGGCGCGACTCCAACATGGCGGGCTGCAGTGCCTCGGCCCGCTCCAGCAGGCGCGCCAGGTCACCGATGGCCTCGGCGATCAGCACTTCCCGCGCCGAGCCGGGGTGGTTCACGAGAGCGACCTCGCGCGTGCCGGCTTCGCCTTGGGTGCTGGTGCACCGGTGTTGAGATGCAGTGCCGCAAAACACGCGTCGAGCTCGGGCACAACACCGCTGGCCAGCCGCCGGGTGGCCAGGCGCTGCGCCAGCGCCAGCCGCTCGGAGCTGTCGGTGGCTGCGGCGATGATTGCTTTGTAGTCCAACGGGTCGGCGGCCAGCACCGAGAGGTCGGCGCCGGCCCCGTTGACCCGTCCATAGATCTCGTTCGTGCCCAGGCGGCAGTCCAGCGACACGCGTGCCACCGGCGCCACCTTCACGAACGCGAGCACAGGGTCGAACACACGTTCTATGTCACTGCCATCCTCCACCATGTTGAAGACCAGCCGCACTTTGTCGGCGGGAATGCCGATGCGCGACAACTCCGCCAGGGTGGCAATGGTGTCCTGCTGCTGTTTGCCCGCCGGCACCGTGGGGATGATGAAAAAGTCGAAATCCTCATGGCTGCCACGGTATCGGCGCATCAGGGCCAAGAGCTCTTCGACATTGCTGGCGCCGATGTCCACGACCACATCGTCAACCACCTGCAGGTACTCCTGCAATTCGGCGAACTGGCGACCGCGGATGATGTGATTCTCGCGACCACCGTCTGGATCCTTGTCCTGGCCCGCGTTGATGCTCTCGATGGAGACCACCCGCGCGCCAGGCATGCGGGGCGCCAGCAGGTGGCGCGCAATCGTGGTCTTGCCCACATTGCCCGAAAAACTGATCACGGCGATTTTCATGTCACTTCCTTTCTTGCATCAGCGGGTTGTTTACGCGGCGTTTCATGAAGGCTTCAGCGATCTCTTTGCCGCTGCGTGCGTCACCGGCAAAGGACACCGATGTGCTCACCGCGTTATCAACGCCGGCCGGTGTCAAGGGCACCGCGGTCTTCAACTTGGGCCCATGCTGGGTTGTGGTGGCGGTCGCAAGCCCTCGCGCGGCCTCGCGCTTTACGGTGGTTCTGCTCACGTGAACCCCGGCATCCAGCAAAGCCAAGCGGATCGCCTCGAAGCTGTACCCGGCTGTCCGCAGGCGGTTGATCTCGGCAACGAATGCCAGTGCCTTGCGATTGGCCCGACCGGGTGGGAATTTGGGCGTGAGGTACATGC
>JANPKR010000201.1:0-4804 GCA_031426175.1 Hydrogenophaga sp.
CGGCCAGAGGCTGGCAGCCCGCACCTGGCTGGCCATGTTGGCGGCCGGCGCCGGTATTGCCTACATGTATGGCAGCCAGTTTGTCCAGGCGCTCACGCGGCCTGAAATGGACACTGGCGGCCTCCTGCTGGGTTCACTCACTTCGCTGTGCGTGCCGATTGCCGGTGCCATCAACTGGACGGTGGTGCAACGCAGCCAGACCCACGGCGAAAAGATTGACCTCGTGCCCTCGGTGCTGCTCGGTGCCGTGATTTCTTCCTTGATCACGCTGCCTTTGGCACTTCCCTTCGCTGCCACCACGAACGACGTTGCCTGGCTGGCCATGCTCGGCCTGGTGCAGCTGGCGATTCCATGCGCCCTCTCGGTGGTGTGCGCACGGGTGCTCAAGGCGCCCGAGGTCTCGCTGTTGGCTTTGCTGGAGGTGATCTTCGGCATCCTGCTGGCCTGGGTCTGGGCCCATGAGGCCCCTGGCGGTGAAGTGTTGCTGGGCGGCAGTCTGGTGATCGGCGCGCTGGTGATCAATGAGCTGCTGGGCTGGCGTTCGCGTGCCGGTTGTCCGCGCATCCAGACGGTCGATCAGCGCCCACAATGAACATTCCTTCCGGAAGAACAACGATGAACGCCCCACTGCCCGAAATCCACGTCATTGCCGAAGTTCTGGGCCGAGTCGGCTGTATCACGCTCAACCGGCCCAAGGCCCTCAACGCCTTGTCGCTCGAGATGATCCGCAGCATCACGCAAGCGCTGGAAGCCTGGCGCGACGATGACCAGGTGCAGGCGGTTGCAATCCGCGGCGTGAACAAGGAAGGTCCGTTTGGCAGCTTCTGCGCTGGTGGCGACATCCGCTATTTCCACCAGGCCGCCATATCGGGTGACACGTCGCTGGAAGCCTTCTTCACCGAAGAGTACGCACTCAACCACCTGATCCACACTTACCGCAAGCCGTACATCGCGTTCATGGACGGCATCGTCATGGGCGGCGGCATGGGCATCAGCCAGGGCGCAAGCCTGCGCATCGTCACCGAACGCAGCAAACTGGCCATGCCCGAGACCCACATCGGCCTGTTCCCCGATGTGGGTGGCGGCTACTTTTTGAGCCGCTGCCCCGGTCGCCTGGGCGAGTACCTCGCGCTGACCGGCCAGGTGCTTGGTGGGCGCGATGCCATGGCCGCTGGCCTTGCCGATGGCTTCATCGAGTCGGGCCGGCTGGCCGGCCTGTGGAATTCGTTGGCGCAAACGCCGTTCGAGAACGGGGCGGCGGTGGAGCGCTGGTGCGCCAGCCATTTGAGTATCACGGTGGCCACGGGCAGCTGGCCCGCGAAGGACATCGACCGCGTCTTCGGTTTGCCCGACGTGCACGCCATCATCTCGACGCTCGAGTCGGACGACAGCGAATGGGCCAAAGCCACCGCCGCAACGCTGCGCCACCGCTCGCCGCTGATGCTGCACGTGGTACTTGAGCAGGTACGCCGCGCGCGCGGCCTTGGCCTGGCCGACAACCTGCGGATGGAGCGCGGTATGGTCCACCAGTGCTTCCACTTGCGCCCGGGCGCGGCCAGCGAAACGGTGGAAGGCATCCGCGCGCTGGCCGTGGACAAGGATCACCAGCCGCGCTGGAACCCAGAGCGCATCGAAGACGTGGGAAGAGGGCAGGTGGCTCCGTTTTTCGAGAGCCCGTGGACAGCGCAAGAGCATCCGCTGCAGCTCCTGCGCTGAAGCTGAAGCTGAAGCTGAAGCTGAAGCTGAAGCTACAGCGCGACCTCAGCGGTTGCGCGACTTCATGGCACGGTCAACTTCGCGCTTGCCTTCGCGGTCCTTGATCGTGTCGCGCTTGTCGTGCTCGGCCTTGCCTTTGGCAAGTGCCAGCTCGCATTTCACCTTGCCGTTTTTCCAGTGCAGGTTCAGTGGCACCAGCGTGTAGCCCTTCTGCTCGACCTTGCCGATGAGACGGCGGATCTCGTCTTTGTGCAGCAGCAGCTTTTTGGTGCGCACTGCGTCGGGGCTCACGTGCGTGGAGGCCGTGTACAGCGCGTTGATCTGGCAGCCGATCAGGAACAACTCACCGCTCCGGATGACCACATAGCCGTCGGTGAGTTGCACCTTGCCTTCGCGAAGGGCCTTCACTTCCCAACCTTCGAGCACCATGCCGGCCTCAAAGCGTTCCTCGATGGCGTAGTTGAAGAAGGCCTTCTTGTTGTCGGCGATGCGGCTGTCGAGGCCCTTGGTGGGAGTTGCTTTGCTGTTTTTGGTGGCCATGGCGCGCGAGGTGCGGCCGTTTCAGGCCAATACAATGCGGTTGATTGTATGAAAACGATTCACAAGTCTGTCCTGCTCTCCCACAGCGCCCATGAAATGTTTGCGCTGGTCACCAACATCGAGCACTACCCTCAGTTCCTGCCGTGGTGCGATCACGGCGAAGTGCTGGAACTCAAGGACGACGGCATGCTCGCCCGCGTCGGCATGGCCATCAGCGGCTTGCGTCAGAGCTTCACCACCCGCAACACCCACGAGAACGACCGCAAGGTGCTCATGGAGCTGGTTGACGGACCCTTCTCCCAGCTTGATGGCGTCTGGGCCTTCACGCCCTTGGGCGACGGCACGTTGCGCGCCTGCAAAGTGGAATTCACGCTGAGCTATGGCTTCTCAAGCACCGCCTTGGCCGCGCTGGTAGGCCCGGTGTTCGACAAGATCGCCGGCAACCTGGTGGACGCGTTTGTCAAGCGCGCCGATCAGGTGTACGGCACAGACTGAGCGCGGCGTGCAAATCACCCTGATGTTCTCGCTGGCACCGCGTCAGGTGCTGCAGCTCTCGGTGCAGGTCGACGAAGCCTGCACCGCACACAGGGCGCTGGAACAAGCAGGTTGGCTGAAGGCATACCCCGATATCGGCACCCCGGCACTCACGCTGGGCGTGTGGGGACGTCGGGTGGGGCGAGAGCATGTGTTGCGCGAAGGTGACCGCCTGGAGGTCTATCGAGCGCTGCGTGTGGACCCGAAAGTGGCACGCCGGGAGCGCTTTGTGGGGCAGGGCGCACGGGGGACCGGCTTGTTTGCCCGAAGAAAAGCCGGCTCGAAGGCCGGCTACTGAATTCTCGCGGGGCCGAGGCAGATCACTGCTTGGGAAGAGGCCCGCAGTCGCTGCGGATGATGGCTTCCATGCGCTTTGTTTCGGCGGCCTTGGCCTTGTCGTCCATGATCTCCCGCTCGCCTTTGGCGTTGGTGGTCGCCAGCCGAACGCCGGAGTCCATGGTGATCTTGGCCTTGCGCGCGCGCTCGCAATTGTCGGCGCGTGCCTTGGCCACTCGCTCCATTTCGGCTTTCTTCTTGGCCTCTTCGGCCTGCTCGGCCTGCTTCTTCTTGGCTTCCAGTTCGTTGTCACGGGCTGGAATCTGCGGAGCGGCAGGTCCAGAGGTTGCGCCTGCGCTGGGCGCGGCAGGTGCTGGCTCCGGGGCTGCAGCAGGCGGTGCCATGCCCGAACCTGGCTTTTTGAGGATGCTCTTGTCCGGGATGCTGGCCGGAGGCGGTGTGTCACTGAACACCTTGCGGCCCGTGCCGTCAATCCATTGCCATTGGGCCACGACGGCTGAGCTGCAGGTGAGCAGCAGGCCCATCAGAAGGGGGGCACGCCAGGATGGTTTGAGGAGGGTGGCTTGTGACATTTCGCGAGTTTAGCCCTGAGTTTCCGGGTGACCCCAATCCTTGGTGGCGAAGCACCCACCCAGCAGACGCAGCGGTGGTTTTTCCGCACTGAGCGGTCAAGCCGAGGTGGTCTCACCACCGGGTTTGCCCGCAGGGCGGGCGGCTACAATCGACGCTTTTGGAGCTTTCCCATGCGCCTACTCGGCAAAGCGCTCACCTTCGACGACGTGTTGCTGGTGCCAGCGTACTCCCAGGTCCTGCCCAAGGACACTTCTCTAGCCACCCAGTTTTCCCGCAACATCCAGCTCAACCTGCCCTTGGTCTCCGCGGCCATGGACACGGTCACCGAGGCCCGTCTGGCCATCGCTGTTGCCCAGGAAGGCGGCATCGGCATCATCCACAAGAACCTCACGCCGCAAGAGCAGGCGGCCCAAGTGGCCAAGGTCAAGCGCTACGAGTCGGGTGTGCTGCGCGACCCCGTGGTGATCTCGCCCTCCACCACGATTCGCCAGGTCATGAAGCTCTCGGACGAGCTTGGCATTTCCGGTTTTCCGGTGGTTGAAGCCGGCCGCGTGGTCGGCATCGTCACTGGTCGCGATCTGCGTTTCGAAACCCGCTATGACCTGCCGGTGAGCGAAATCATGACGCCGCGCGAGCGCCTGATCACCATGCCCGACGGCACCACGCCGGCGGAGGCCAAGACCCTGCTCAACAAGCACAAGCTGGAGCGCCTGCTGCTGGTCAACGACGGTTTTGAGCTCAAGGGCCTGATCACGGTGAAGGACATCACCAAACAACTGAACTTCCCCAATGCTGCGCGCGATCCGTCGGGCCGCCTGCGCGTGGGCGCCGCGGTGGGCGTGGGCGAGGGCACCGAAGAGCGCGTGGAAGCGCTGGTCAAGGCCGGTGTGGACGCCATCGTGGTCGACACCGCGCACGGCCACAGCAAGGGCGTGATCGACCGCGTGCGCTGGGTCAAGCAAAACTACCCGCAGATCGACGTGATTGGCGGCAACATTGCCACCGGTGGCGCCGCCATGGCGCTGGTCGAGGCGGGTGCCGATGCGGTCAAGGTCGGTATCGGCCCGGGCTCCATCTGCACCACCCGCATCGTGGCCGGTGTGGGGGTGCCCCAGATCATGGCGATCGACAGCGTGGCCACTGC
>JANPKR010000202.1:0-3323 GCA_031426175.1 Hydrogenophaga sp.
CAGCCGGCCCGACGGTTCACCCGAGCCCGAGCTGAAAGCCCAGGTGAAGCTGGCGTTTGACAACCTCAACGCCATCCTCTCGGCCGCCGGCTGCACGTTCAAGGACGTGGTTGACGTGACCGTCTTCATCGTCGACCCCGAGCCGAAGTTTGAAACCATCTGGACAGAGCTCACCGGGCACTGGGGCGACGCACCGTACCCCACGCTCACCGGCGTGGGCGTGACCTGGCTCTACGGCTTTGATTTCGAGATCAAGGTGATTGCGAAGCTGCCGGAGGCCACGGCGGCCTGATCTGCGTGGCCCAGCTAGCGCCAATGTCAGCGCGCTGACAACTTCTTGCGTGTGAATGCCAAGCCAGCCAGGCTCAATGCCAGCAAGGCCAAAGAGCCGGGTTCTGGAACCGGATTTTCATTGGTCGGGCGCAGAGTGGTAACGCTGACCTTCAGGTTGTCCATGGCCCAGGATTCGTCGTTGAGATCCTGGTTGCCCTCACCAAAGATGAAGAATTCGATGACGGCGGTCGAACCCGTGTGCGCGAAGTTTGAAAAGCGTGGATCTGCTCCGAGGTTGTAGGCGCTGTCGGTGTAGAAGCTGCCCGGGCCTGAAAAACCGAGGTCAACGCGACGTGCGAGTTCCACGCCGGCTGGCGAGACGTAGCTCTGGATCTGTTGCGGCGTTGCGTTGGCAAACGACTCGCTGAAGAGCGTGGCACCGTCAAACACGATCTTGAAAAAGTCACCCGCCGGAAATGAACCAGTGCCATCGAGCGAGTCAATCGCGGCGAACAAAAACTCGAGGCTGATGGTGTCGTGTGCTGGCAGTCCGCTCAAGCTGAGTTTGATGGTGTTTCCGGTCTGACTGCGCAGGAAATTCCCGCCAAACTGGTTTCCGGCCGGGCCATATCCGGCGAACCCCTGAACGCCGGTCAATGTGGCCGAACCAGGTGAAATCTCCGACGGCAACGCGCCATTGAAATCGTTCTGAAACACCACCAAAGGCGCGGCCACGGCGATGGCTGAAGAGAGGGTCAGCGCGAGCGCCGCGGCGCACTTTGAAAACTTGAACATGAGAGCCTCCATAAATATGGTTTGAATCGGTCCTGAAGAGACCTCTTGAAGAGGGGTGATCAAGTGTTTGCGAGATCGGGTGAGCACCCAACGGAATGCGTTAGCAATATTCAAGCCAAAAATTCATGATGGGGGAATGTCCATGTTTTTCAGAGACTTAACTTCACTGAAAAAGGCGGCGGCCATCGCTCTCATCAAACACCGCCCAGTCTTGTAAATGATTCCGACAGCGGCAGGTGGCGCTATGGCCGCCGAATCTGCCCGGCCATTGGGTCGAGTTCAGACTGGTTTGAGCAGCTTGCGCAGCGAGCGAATCTTCTGCCAGAGCACCGCCTTGGGCAGCGTCATGGCCATGGCCTTCATGCATCGCTCCAGCCAGCCTTGGCGCTCCTGCAGGCGGTCAATGGCCTTGGTGAGGTCCCGCGCCACCGCTGGGCCATAGGCCTGTTCGGCCTTGGCAAGAGCCAAACGAAGCAGGGGCAAGGGCAGGCCCATCATGGCCAGGTCGATCACGTCCCGGCTGAACACGCTGTCGTCTGCCCAGCGGTCTGAATTGGCCAGCAGTTTGGACGCAGCCATGTCCAGCGGCGTGAGCGTGTGGACACCACACACCACATCGTCCTTGGCCGGCGCTTCCAGCTCCATGCGTGCTTCGCGAACGATCTCGAACTTGATGGCCTGGCCGTCCATTTGCACGGCGGTTCGCAAGCCGTACTGATCGGCGCGCACTTCGCGCAGCATCTCCAGCGGCTGGGCACCTGGGCGCACCAAGGCGTTGAGCCCAGCCGGGCCGGTGAGCAACTGCCGCAGTTCCCGGTAGCCCGCAGCGTCGGACACCAGAAAGTCGATGTCCACCGATTCGCGGTACTCGCCATAGCGCAAGGCGATGCAGGTGCCTCCGCCAAACAGACAACCGTGGTGGCGCAATGCATCGCCGTCCAGCGCGGCCAGCACATGCGCAATGCGCTGGTGGTGCGGGCGCTCAAACATCAGACATGCCCACCGACGCGCCACCCCCCAGACCCGTGCGCAGCGCCTTCAACAGCGCCTGCTCAGCGACCGACATGGCGGCGGTGTCCAGATGGCGCGCATTGCGTTCGTAGATGCCCAGTGCCTCCATGGGCGTGAGCGTGTCGGTGCCGTGCACCTGCCATGCCAGGGCCTTCAATTGGGGGTAGTCCGCCAAGCGCACACGCACCGGTATCCACTCGTTGAGGTCGGCCGGGCTCGCTTCTGAGGCGCGGGCGTCTTCTGTGTTTCGGGCCAGCAGCGTTAAGCCCAGCGCCGCCATCGCGTTGGCCCAGGCACCGCCGGCCACAGAGGGCTCGCCCTTCTCGATGCGGTGTAGCGTCACGCGCGACATGCCCGCCGCCTCTGCCGCTGCGGTGCTGCTCACCCGCAAGGCTTTGCGGCGCGCACGAATCTGCTCGCCCAAGGCTTGCAACTGGGCTGTGCCTTTTTCTGAAGTGGGCGGTGGGTGGGTCGGCATTTGTTTCTTATTCTGATCAAAATGACTAATTTGTCAAGTATGAGAAACACTTTTTGCCTTCGGGTCTGCGTGGACCGGTATCGGCTCAAAGCCACACCGACCCCGGCGCCGGGCTGGTTTCGATGGTGAAGTCGGGCGAGCCGCCCAGCACGAAGGCACCGAGCACCAGGCTGAGCAGCGAGATGAACAGGCTGGCCCAGAACGCCGTCCAGAACCCGTCGACCTTGAAGCCGCTCACCAGCTTGGCCACCAGCAACAGCATCAGCGCGTTGATCACCAGCAGGAACAGGCCAAAGCTCAGCAGCGTCAAGGGCAGCGTGAGCACCACCAGCAGCGGCCTCACCACCGCATTGGCCAGGCCGAGCAGCAGGGCCGAGACCACCAGCGCCGAGGTGCTGCCGAACCGGATGCCCTTGAACAAATGGCTCGCCACCCACAGGGCGAGGGCTGTGATGGCCCAGTGGAGGAGGAAGGGGGTGAGGTTGGCGAGCATGGAGAGGGAAGTCTCGGGTTAAGAGATGGTCGGGCGCGGCTGTAGTTTAGGTGGCACCGACTGGCGGGCTTTCGCTTGCAGGCGAGGTGATTGCATGCATCATGCGGCCAGGGACGCAATCACTTACAACTACATGGCCACACTCATACCAGCACTCGGCGCTTGCTTGTCGCGCATGACCAGCGGAGAAAGACGGATCGCCGAACGTCTGGAGCAAAAGCTCGAAGACGACTACCTGCTCTGGTACGACGTGCCCGTCGGCCCCAAACAATC
>JANPKR010000203.1:0-2318 GCA_031426175.1 Hydrogenophaga sp.
GAAAAAGGCGACGAGGCTGACAGCGCAATGAAATGCGGCACGTAGCGGTTGAGCGAGTGCAGCAGAAAAAGAGCCTCGTCGGCGTTGGAGCAACCGATGTGCACGTGTTGCCCGAACACCGTGAACTGTTTGGCCAGGTAACCGTAGAGACCCGAGAGTTCCTGGAAGCGCGGCTTGGAGAAGATGCGTTGCTCGAACCAGCGCTGGAACGGGTGCGTGCCGCCGCCGGCGATCTCGATGTTGAGCCGGTCGCCAGCGCGCACCAGCGTGTCGCGGATCTGCTGAAGCTGCGCCAGCAGCGGGCCATGTTCGCGCTGCACGTCGGTGGCGATCTCGATCATGCTTTGCGTCATTTCGGGCGTGACCACACCCGGAAACGGCTTGCGCTTGAGCAGCTCGAGCAGGTCGTTGGCGCTGCTGGAGAGGTCGAGGTCGTAGGTGTTGACGAGCTGAAGCTCGAGCTCCACGCCCATGGTCAGCGAGTCGGATGATTTGAAGGTTTCCAACGGCATGACTTATTCCTTGGTGACATGGGTTTCGTGGGCGGTCATCAGCGCGCGCTGCGTGACCACGGGCCCCAGGAGTTCCTGCACCAGCATCATTCCCGCCATGGCCGAGAGCACCGCCACCGCGGGAGCAAAGCCATAGAGGCGGCTCTGCTCCAGCAGCAGGATGGCAAAGGCCGACATGGGCGTGAGCGCCAGGCCGGTGAGCAGGCCCTTGCGCTCCGTGATGCCCGACAGGCGCGCGGCCACCAGGTTGCAGCCGACCTTGGAGGCCGTGCGCACCGCGATCAGCAGCAAGCCCATGAGCAGGCCGGCACCCACGTCGGCCCAGTTCAGCAACGAGGCGATGTAGACGAACAGGAACACCGAAAGCAGATCACCCGCCGTGCCGAAATCGCGCTGCGCATTGGTGAGGTGCACCCGCCGCTCGCGCGCCACGATGCCGAACGAGAGCGCGGCCAGCAGCGGCGACAGCTTGAGGCCGTAAGCGGCGGTGGTGAGCAGCAGCACCGCCAGGGCAAACACCACCGTGACGCCACGCTCATGCGTCGTGCGCTGGCGCAGCAACCACGGCACGGCCACCCCCAGCAGCGCGCCGATGGCCACCGAGGTGGTCACCACATACATGCTGCCAAAGGCGGCCATCACCAGATCGCCCGAGGTGCTGAGGTACCAGTAACCCACCACCAATTTGAGCGCGACCACCGACAGAAAACAGTTGATGGCGCAGAGGTGCAGCACGCGCTCGGTGACCTGCCCCGCGCTGCGCAGTTCGTTGGCCACCCGCACCACACCGGCGGGTGAAGCCGAGATGGAAAGCGCCGCGATGATCAGGCGCTGGTCCACCGGCAACTCGAACCAGCCACTGACCCAATAGATGGCGACGAAGGTGACGATGGACTCGACCACACCGAGCGCCAGCATCCAGGGGTTGTGGCGGAACCAGCGCAGGTTGATGCGGTAGCCGAGCTCGAACAGCACGAGCGAGAGCGCCACATTGGCCAGAAACGGCAGGCCGGGCACATCGGTGGTGAGACCGGGCAGGTTGATCAGGCCGCCAACCAGGCCCACCGCCACGTAACTGGTGACGCGCGGAATGTGCCACCGCTCGAACAACAACTCGGCCAGGAACCAGGCCAGCAGCAGCACCAGCGGCCAGGCAATGGACTGCAGCAGAAAAGCGAAATCGGTGACCATGGGCAGGCTCTCCAGGATGGGGTCTGTGGGATGGCGCTCCCGGGTGCAACGCACCTGGGAACCACCAGGCAAACCGGCATCAGCATGGCGCTGACTTGTACACCGGGAAGATGGCAAACAGGCGACCCGAAGGGCCACCACGAACGATCAAGTGGTCACGGGGGACGAACCTGATGCGACCTGATCGACAGCGAAACGCGTTCTGAGTTCCGGCAGGCCCAGCTCATCGAGCACCTGCGTCAACCGCTGCCGGGCCCGTTCGCGAGCCCCATGTCGGTCGTCGGCCATTCTACGGGCCAGGATCAGTTCGTTTTTCATGGAGTGTTCCCACCCCACGAGCTCGGTCACCGTCACGTTGTAACCATTCGCTTCGAGCTGCAGGCAGCGCAGCACGTTGGTGATCTGGCTGCCGAACTCGCGCGTATGCAGCGGATGCCGCCACAGCTCGGCCAGCGGCGAGCGCGACAGGCTCATCGCCTTGTGCTGGCGCAGCACACCGGCCACCTCGGCCTGGCAGCACGGCACCAGCACCATGTGGCTGGCGTGTTTGGCCAGGCCAAACGCAATCGCATCGTCGGTGGCGGTGTCGCAGGCGTGCAGCGCCGTCACCACGTC
>JANPKR010000204.1:0-8312 GCA_031426175.1 Hydrogenophaga sp.
CCGGCCTCGATGTCGAGCGACACGCCCGCCAGGGCATGCACCGCGTGACCACCCATGCGGTAGGTCTTGGTGAGGGAGCGGGCTTCGATGAGTGCCATGGTGGGTGTCTGCGCTGCGCTCAGAACGACATGCGCGGGCCGCTGGTGCGTGGCCCGCTCGCCTTGACGGTGACGCCCGTGACCACTTGCGCGCCTTCAACCAGCACGATCGTTTCGGGCGCTTCAGGCGACACCAGCAGCTCGGTGGCCGTGCCATCGCTCACACCGAGCCGCACCGGGTACGCCACCGGCTGGCCCTGGTCGTTCAGCAGGTGGATGCGCCCGGCCCGACCGGGGGCAGCAGGGGCCACCGCCGGCGCATCCGCAGGGCCGGCAGAAGCGGTCACAGGCTCCAGACCCGGCACACGCACGCGCAGCGCCGCGTTCGGCACCTTGAGCACGCTCTCGCGCGACTCGGTCACCACACGCACATTGGCTGTCATGCCCGGCAGCAGGCGACCCGACTCGTTGGCGAACCGCACCACCGCCACATAGGTGACCACGTTGGAGACGTTGGTGGCGGCCTTTCGCACCTGGCGCACTTCGCCTTCAAAGGTCTGGCCCGGGAAGGCATCCACGGTGAAACGAGCCTTCAGTCCCGGCCGGATGCGGCCCACATCGGCCTCGTCGATGCTGGCGTCCACCTGCATGTCGGAGAGGTTCTGGGCAATCACGAACAGCTCGGGCGCCTGCAGGCTGGCAGCCACAGTCTGGCCCTTCTCCACGGTTCGCTTGATCACGATGCCATTGACCGGCGAGGTGATGCGCGTGCGCGAGAGGTCGATGCGCGCCTGCGCCAGCGCGGCTTCGCGCTGCGCCACGTTGGCCTGCGCGCTTTGAATCTGCGCCTCGCTCACGCCCACCAGCGCCTGCACCGCCCGCAGCGATTCCTGCGCCGAGGTCAGCACGGCGCGCGTGCGGTCGGCCTCACTCTGTGCAATGAAGCCCTGCGCCACCAGACTCACGTTGCGCTCGTGCGTGCGCTGCGCTTCGGCCAGGTCGGATTGCACGCGCGACACATTGGCCCGGCTTGACGCCGCATTGGCCACCGCGATCGCCACCGCCGCTCGCGCCGCGTTCACATCGGCCTGCGCCGAACTCACGCGGTATTCAAAGGTCTGGGGGTCGATCTCGGCGATCAACTGGCCGGCCTTGACCTCGGTGTTGAAGTCCACATACACCGCGCGCACCTGGCCCGAGACCTGGGTACCCACCGACACCTGCGTGACCGGATTCACCGTGCCGCTGGCCGACACATTGACCTGCAAACCACCCCGCTCGATGGGCGCGGTGCGGTACTGCACGGCCGATTGCGCGCTGCGCTGGCTCCACCACCAGACGCCGCCCACCACCACGGCCAGCACCACCACACCCGACATCCACTGCGATCTTTTCATGGACGGATTGTAGGAATGCGGACCGCCACCGCCGGGTTGTGGGGGATCTGCCGGCTGCGTTTCGCGCGGCGCTGCGGGCGTTTCGCGCCGCGGCATCGCCGATCCGTCGCAAGCCACTGGGCCTGCGCCGCGCCGATGGGCACAGTGCGCTCACCCACCCACCGGAGAGCGCCATGCAACTCACCCCCCTCATCGCCGTTCACATGACCGCCGCCCTGGCCGCCATCGCCATTGGCCCCATCGCCCTCTGGGCGCGCCGCGGCCACGCCAGCCGCCAGCCCAACAGCCAGCGCCCCCGGCTGCACCGCGCGGCGGGTTACGCCTGGGTCACCCTGATGCTGGTGACCGCCCTCTCGGCCATCTTCATCAGCGATCCCGCCGTGCCCAACATCGGCGGGTTCTCCGCCATCCATCTGCTGATTCCCGTCGTGCTGGGCAGCCTGTTCATCGCCTTTCGGCAACTGCTCCGCGGCAACGTGAACGGCCACCGCAAAACCATGGTCTCCCTGTACGTCAGCGGCTGCCTCATCGCGGGTGCGTTCACGCTCGCCCCCGGGCGCTTCCTCGGTCAGCTGGTCTGGGGTCAGTGGCTCGGCCTGGTCTGAGGCAGCTGCCCTGTGAACCCCGCCCTGGCCATGCGGGATACTGCGCCCATGCCGCCGTTCAATCCCGCCACCATCGCCCGCCGGGCCCTTGCCGCCGTGGTGTTCAACACCGTCATTGCGCTGGCCATCACAGTCGTCAGCGGTGACAGCTTTGCGGTGAACATGCTCTATTCCCAGTTCATCGGCCTGTTGATCTGGGGCCTGATCGACGGCGGGCGCTTCATGCTCCACCCCAGTGGTTGGCCCGGCGCGCCCGCGATGGCCGCGCTGGTGGTGGGAGCGGTGCTGGTGGCTTACCCGCTGGGCAGCATCGCCGCCAACCTGCTGATCGGCCGAGAACTGCTGATGGGCCTGAACCACTTCCCTCGCGCCACACTGGGCTTCGTCCTCATGTCGCTCTCGGCCGGTGGCTTCGGCGCTTATTACTTCACCAGCCGCGAGATGCTGGCGCGCGCCCGGCTGGCGGGCGAGGAGGCCCAGGGCCAGGCCACCGAAGCGCGCCTGAAGCTCCTCGAATCACAGCTGGAGCCGCACATGCTTTTCAACACGCTGGCCAACCTGCGCGCCCTCATCGGCACCGACCCCGCGCGCGCCGTGGCCATGCTGGACAGGCTCAACGATTTCTTGCGTGCCACGCTGAAAGCTTCGCGTAGCGAAGCAACCGCAGGCCAGCACACCCTTGCAGACGAATTCGCGCGGCTGCGCGACTACCTCGAGCTCATGGCTGTGCGCATGGGTCCGCGCCTGCGCTATACGCTCGATCTGCCCGAGGCCTTGAACAGCCAGCCAGTGCCTCCCCTGCTGTTGCAGCCATTGGTGGAGAACTGCATTCGCCACGGTCTGGAGCCCAGCGTGGATGGTGGCGACATCGCGGTGAGCGCACGACAGACTGCCAGCGGTCTGGAACTGGAAGTGAGCGACACCGGCGTGGGTTGCCCTCCCGAACCCGCAGCCGGCTTTGGCCTGAGCCAGGTGCGCGAACGACTGGCCACCGCCTACCCCGGCCAGGCCCGTCTGCAGTGGCACAGCGCCCCCGGCGCCGGCACCCGCGCCCTGCTCACCTTGCCCCTCCAAACCCCATGAACGCCACCGCCCTGATTGCCGAAGACGAACCTCTGCTGGCCCAGGCCCTGCAAGCCGAGTTGTTGCGCGCCTGGCCGGAGCTGAGCGTGGTGAAGGTGGTGGGTGACGGAGAAGCCGCCGTGGTGCAAGCGCTGGCACTGCGGCCCGACGTTCTGTTTCTCGACATCCGCATGCCCGGGCAAAGCGGACTGGACGCCGCCGCCGAACTGGCAGAGGAATGGCCCGACGACCAGGGGTTTCCCGCGCTGGTGTTTGTGACCGCCTTCGATGCCTATGCCGTGCAGGCCTTCGAGACACAGGCGGTGGACTACCTGCTCAAACCTGTGCAGCCCGAGCGCCTGCGCCTCACTGTGCAACGCGTGCAGGCCTTGCTGGTGCAGCGGCGCTCAGCCACGGGCGGGCTGGACGCCACGCTGGAGCAACTGCGCGGCCTCCTGGCCCAGACCCATCAGGCTGCACCTCGCCTTCAGGTGATACCGGCCAGCGTGGGCAACAGCGTTCGCATGGTGCCGGTGGCCGATGTGGTGGCGTTTGAGGCGGCCGACAAATACGTGCGTGTGCTGCTGGCGCAAGGCGAGGTGCTGATCCGCACGCCCCTGAAAGAACTGATGCCCCAGCTGGACCCCGCCGTTTTCTGGCAGGTCCACCGGGGCACCGTGCTGCGGGCCGACGCCATCGACAGCGTCACCCGCAACGAAGCCGGGCGGCTGAGCCTGAAGCTGCGCACGCGGCCAGAGCGTTTCAGCGTGAGCAGGCTTTACGCAGACCGCTTTCGGGCAATGTGAGGCTTTCAGCGATGGCCGCGTCGGTCACCGTCGTCGTCATCCCAGTCGCGCCCGCCACGGTGGCCATGTTTGCGATGACCGTGCCCGTAGCCGCGACCATCCCAGCGGGGGCCGTGGCCCCATCCCGAGCGGTAGTAGGGACGCGGTTGCACGTAAATCGGCTGCGGATACACCACCACCGGGCGCCGCTCCACCACGATCGGGCGCTGGTAGATCGGGCGGCGTTCTTCGTAGATCGGGTAGCGCTCCTCGTACACCGGGTAGCGGTTCACGTAGACGGGGTAATTGGACACACCCACCGCAACGCCGGGCGAACCGATGCCGATGGACCAGGAAATGTTGTTGTCACGCGCATGGGCTTGCGTGGCGGCGGTGGACAGGGCCCACGCGCTGGCAGCCAGGGCAGCCAGCGTGAGGCCCCGGGCCAGTGCCGAGGTGCGGGCCCAATGGGCTTTAAGTGAGGCGGTTTTCATGTGGGGCTCCTGAATTCGCGTGGGCTGGTGTCAGGGCTTCTTGGTTACCCTGTGCCTGTATTACACGGACTTCTCCGCTGCCCCGTACCGCATGCCCCGTCAAAGTCGTTGCCAGACGTAACCCATGAACACACCCACCACACCCCCAGCGGTCCTTGAAGTGCTCGATTTCTGGTTCGGCGACGGCCTGCAACTCGACTGGCCCTCGCAAGACCACAACGGGCTCTGGTTTGGCGGCGGCCCCGAGCAAGACGACACCATCCGCCAGCGCTTTGGCCCGCTGGTGGACGAAGCGCTGCGTGGCGGCCTCACCGGGTGGGAAGCCGAGCACCACACACGGCTGGCGCTCATCGTGCTGCTGGACCAGCTCTCGCGCAACGTGCACCGGGGCCAGCGTCGGGCCTTTGACGGCGACAGCCGCGCGCAGCGCCTGAGCCTGCTGTCGCTGGCCGAGGGCATGGACACCACGCTCAAGCCGGCCGGTTGCGTGTTTCTCTACATGCCGCTGATGCACGCCGAAAACCTGGAATTGCAAGAAGAATGCGTGGCGCGCTTCAAAAAGCTGGTGGACGGCAGCCCCGAGACCCTGCGCGACAAGCTCGCCAGCAACCTGCGCTTTGCAGTGCTGCACCGCGACATCGTGGCTCGGTACGGCCGCTTCCCGCACCGCAACGCCGTGCTCGGGCGCAGCAGCACACCCGAGGAAGACGCGTTTTTGCAAGACGGCCCGCGCTTCGGGCAATAGCACGGCGGGCGGTGCTATCGTGCCCACGTCCCCCGCCCGGGACACTTCCACACCCAGCTGCCACACGCCATCCACCATGTCCTCCACCCTGGTCATCCACGCCCACCCGCGCCCGGGCCAGTCCGTCGTCACGCAGGCGCTGTTTGACGCGCTGGCCCCGATGGACAACACCGCGCTGCGCTCGCTCTACAGCCTCTACCCCGACTTCGACATTGATGTGGCGGCCGAGCAGGAAGCGCTGAGCCGCGCTTCGCTGATCGTCTGGCTCGCGCCGGTGCACTGGTACAGCGTGCCCGCGCTCATGAAACACTGGATTGACCAGGTGCTGGCCCACGGCTGGGCCTACGGGGGCGACGCACACGCGCTGCGCGGCAAGACCGTCTGGTGGGTGGCCAGCGCGGGCGGCACGCCGGCCATGTATGCCCCTGGCGGCGCGCACATGCGGCCCTTTGCCGATTTCGTGGCGCCCATCGAACACACCGCGCGCTTCTGCGGCATGCACTGGTTGCCGCCCTACGTGGTGCACGGCGGCCACAGCTGCAGCGCCCAGCAGCTGGCCGACGCACGGGCGAAGCTTGTCGAGCAGTTCACCGAACACCAGCGCACCGCCCTGAAAAACGTGGAGGTCCAGCCATGACCCAAGCCATCCTGTTCTTGCTGGCCGCCCTTGTCTTCGTGCCGCTGGCGGTGAAGCTCAAGCTCGGTTCGGTGCTGGGCTATCTGCTGGCCGGCGTGGTCATCGGGCCCATCGGGCTGGGGCTGGTGTCGGACCCCGAAGCGATCCTGCACGCTTCCGAGATCGGCGTGGTGCTGATGCTGTTCGTCATTGGGCTGGAGCTGGAGCCCCAACGGCTGTGGGCCATGCGCAGTGCCGTGTTTGGCGGTGGCACGGCGCAAATGCTGGTGTGCGCCGGGCTGCTCATGCCGCTGGGCCTTCTGTTGGGCTGGAGCTGGCAGGCCGCTCTGGTGGGCAGCCTGGCCATGGCGCTCTCGAGCACGGCGATCGTGGTGGCGCTGCTGCAAGAGCGCAACCTGATGGCGCGGCCGGTGGGGCAGAAGGGTTTTGCGATGCTGCTGCTGCAGGACATAGCGGCCATTCCGTTGCTGGCCCTGGCCGCCGTGCTCGGCAGCGCCGCACCCGAGTCCTCCACCTCTCACGCCAGCGCCGGGCCGCTGCTGCAGCTGGCCGCCGTGGCGGGTGTGGTGGTGGTGGGTCGCTTTGCGGCCTACCCCGCCATGCGGCTGGTGGCGCGCCTGCCGGTGCGCGAACTCTACACCGGCTTTGCGCTGCTGCTGGTGCTGGGCGTGGCCGCGCTCATGCAGGCGGTGGGCCTGTCCATGGGTCTGGGCGCCTTCATTGCGGGCGTGCTGCTGGCCAGCTCCGAGTACCGCCACGCGCTGGAAAACGACCTGCTGCCGTTCAAGGGCCTGCTGCTCGGCCTGTTCTTCATTGCGGTGGGCATGAGCATGCAGCTGGGCCTGGTGGTGACTGAGCCGGTGCAGGTGCTGGCGGGTCTGGTGCTGGTGGTGGCGCTCAAGGCGCTGGGCCTGTGGCTGCTGGGTCGCATGGTGGACCTCAAGGGCTCGCAACGCACGCTGCTGGCGGTGCTGTTGTCGCAGGTGGGCGAGTTTGCGTTTGTGGTGCTGGCCGCCGCCAAGGCCAGCAGCGTGATGCCGGCCGCCGACGCGGACCTGCTCACCCTCATTGCCGCGCTCTCCATGGTGAGCACGCCGCTGCTGCTGATTGCGTTCGACCGCTTCAGCCAGCCCGATGCCAGCACCCGCGAGGCCGACACGGTTGAAAACGAACATTCGCCCGTGCTGCTGGCCGGCTTTGGCCGCTACGGGCAGATCGTGGCGCGCCTGCTGCTGGGCGCGGGCATCAAGCCCACGGTGATCGACCACGACGCTGACACCGTCGACAGCGCGCGGCGCTTTGGCTACAAGGTGTATTTCGGCGACGCCACCCAGCCCGACCTGCTCAACGCGGCGGGCGTTTCGCACGCCAAGGTGGTGGTGGTGGCCATCGACGACGTGGCGCAGACCAACCGCGTGGTGGAGACCCTCAAGGCGCAGTGGCCACACCTGCGCATCGTGGCTCGCGCACGCGACGCCGTGCACGCCATGGAGCTCGACGAGCTGGAGGTGCACCACGTGCAGCGCGAGTTGTTCGAGAGCTCGCTCAAGAGCGGGCGCGCGGTGCTGGAGGTGCTGGGCTTCGACCACTTTCACGCACGCCAGATGGCCGACGAGTTCCGGCGCTATTCAGTCGGCTTCCTCACCGCGGCTCGCGGTTCGCGGCACAACGAAGACGATCTGATCAAGCGGGTGCGCGAGGCGCGCGAGCAGTTTGAAAGCCAGATGCAGCAAGACCTGAAACGCCAGGAGCGCCGACGGGGAGACACCGGCTGGCATCTGGAAAGGGAGCACGAAGAGGCGTCGACAGGCTCAGCCCGAACGGAGGTGGCCTCAGGGCGCCCGGATATCGTGTCAAGGTGAATGCGCGGCTGCTGCCAGCGGGCGCAGTGCAGTCGGCAGCCAGCTGGCCAACTGCTCATGAATCTGCGCCTCGCGCCGCTGCCACCAGATGCCCAACGCCACCACGCCCAAGCCCAGCAGCGTGAGCGCAAACGGGAACAGCAGGCTGTCTTCAAACACGCGGTATGACAGATAGCCCAGGTAGGCCGCCACCCCAATAGCGCCGAGCACGGTGAACACGCGCCGGCCGATGGCCGCGCCCAGGAACACCAGGCCCACGTTGATCAGCGCATAGATGAACTTGTTCAACTCGGAGTCGCTGTCTCGCAGGCTCAGGCCACCCCAGAACATGATGGCGCCGAAGAGGTAAAGCCAGAACGCAAAGTCTTGCCGCTTCAGCGGGTGCGTGGAGGCGATCGTGCGCAGATCGACCCACACGGCGATGGCGCAGGTGGCCAGGCCGAACACCAGCGACACGTCGCGCGTGAACTGCCAGTCGAAGCCTTCTTTTTGCATGAGCATGTGCGCCACGTCCATGCTGAGGTACCAGATGGTCACGGCCACCGGCATCACCATGAAGGGCAAACGGAAGCGCCACAGCATGACCACGGCCGCCGCCAGCGTGGCGAACTCCAGCGTGAGCCAGCGCCAGTCGATGTAGCGGTGGTAGTCACGGTAGCTGTCGTGCGTGCCTTCGGGCCAGAAACC
>JANPKR010000205.1:0-3258 GCA_031426175.1 Hydrogenophaga sp.
CGCACCTGGGTCTGACGCCACAAACCGTGCATGCGTTGGGCGGTTACCGAGTGCAGGGCCGTGGCGATGCGGCCGCGCTGGTGCTCAAGCGCCACGCGCTCGAACTGCAGGACGCCGGCGCCACCATGCTCGTGCTGGAAATGGTGCCTGCGGCCCTGTCGGCCGAGATCACGCGTCAGCTGCCGACTTGCCACACCATCGGCATCGGAGCAGGCAAGGACACCGCCGGACAGGTGCTGGTGATGCACGACATGCTGGGTGTGAACCTCGGCAAAAACCCCAAGTTTGTCCGCAACTTCATGGAGGGCGCCGGCAGCGTGCGCGACGCCATGGCCGCTTACGTGGCGGCCGTGAAAAACGGGACCTTCCCGGACGACGCGCTGCACGCCTGGTGACCATGAAAATCGTCCACACCCTCGACGACCTGCGCGCCACGCTGCGACCTTTCAACAGCCCCGCCCTGGTGCCCACCATGGGCAACCTGCACGCAGGCCACCTGGATCTGGTGCGCACCGCCAAGCCGCTCGGCGATGTGACCGTGGCCAGCATCTTCGTGAACCGGTTGCAGTTCGCGCCGCACGAAGACTTCGACACCTACCCGCGCACGCTGCAGGCTGATTGCGACAGGCTCGCCGCTGCGGGTTGTGACGTGGTGTTTGCACCGTCTGAAAAAGAGATGTACCCCGAGCCCCAAGGCTTCAAGGTGCAGCCGCCCGCCGAACTGGCCGACATCCTGGAAGGCCACTTCCGCCCCGGCTTCTTCACCGGCGTGTGCACCGTGGTGATGAAGCTCTTCCAGTGCGTCTTGTCCGAAGCCAAGGGTGAACGTTTTGCCGTCTTCGGACAGAAGGACTACCAGCAACAGATGGTGATCCGGCGCATGGTGAAACAGTTTGCATTGCCCATCACCATCGTCAGCGGGGACACCCAGCGGGCACCCGATGGTCTGGCCTTGAGTTCGCGCAACGGTTACCTGAGCGAGGCAGAGCGTGCTGAGGCGGTGCAGCTCTCGCTTGCGCTGCGCGCGTTGGGCCGTGATGCACTGGCCGCCGCCGATGGCCTGGTGCGTCAACTGCCCGCGCTGGAGGAGCGCGCGATGAAAGACCTGGCCGCGCGCGGCTGGCATCCCGACTATCTGACCGTGCGCCGCCGAGCCGACCTGCAATCGCCGCAGGTCGGTGATCCACTGGTGGTGCTGGGCGCCGCGCGGCTGGGCAAAACCCGGCTCATCGACAACTTCGAAATCTGACCACGGGAGGTCTTGCCATGCTCCAGCTGCGCCCCAACTGCGAATGCTGCAACCGCGACCTGCCCAACGAATCGCCCGACGCTCGCATCTGCACCTTTGAATGCACGTTCTGCAAGGACTGCGTTGAAACGAAGTTGAACAACACCTGTCCGAACTGCGGTGGAGAGCTGGTGCGCCGCCCTCGTCGGCCTGCTGCGGCGCTGACACGCCACCCGGCGTCGACCGAGCGGGTGTTCAACGCGGTGGGTTGCGCTCCGACCTGAAACGACTTTGGACCAGGCGCCTGGCCCGGTCTTTCAAATCAGTTCGTCCTTGGGGTCCCGTCCCATGAGCAGAGCGACCGCGTGCGCGGGCTGCAAGCCCCCATCCAGCAGGGCCACCACCGCGTCGGTGATCGGCATGTCCACACCCAGTGATCGAGCGCGCGACGCTACCGTGCGGGCGCTGTAAACACCTTCGGCCACGTGACCGAGCGAGTCCACCGCCTGTTGCAGGTTCATGCCCTGCGCGAGCAACTGGCCGACCTTGCGGTTGCGCGAGAGGTCACCGGTGGCGGTGAGCACCAGATCGCCCAGACCCGAAAGACCCATGAAGGTTTCTGCTTTGGCACCGAGCGCCAGGCCCAGGCGCGTCATCTCGGCCAGCCCGCGCGTGATGAGCGCTGCCCGGGCATTCAAACCCAAACCGAGTCCGTCGCACAGGCCGGTGGCGATGGCCAACACATTTTTCACGGCGCCGCCCACCTCCACGCCCACGATGTCATCGTTGGCGTACACGCGCAACGTGGAACTGTGGAAGGCTGCCACCAGCGTGTCGCGAACAAGGGCATGTTCGCTGGCAGCCACCAGGGCGGTAGGCTGACCGCGCGCGACTTCGAGTGCGAAGCTCGGGCCACTCAACACGCCTGCCTGCAAAGCGGTCGCCACCTGGGCGCGCACCTCGTGACCCATCAGGCCTGTGGTTTGAGTCTTGGGCGCTTCAAAGCCCTTGCACAGCCACGCCACAGGAGCACTTTGGCGGGCCAGCAACGTCAGCATGTCGCGCAGCCCCGCCATGGGTGTGGCGACGACCACAAGATCGGCGCCATCGAGAAGGATCGATCCGCTGTGCAGCGGCCCGGTGGCGATTTGCACCGCGGCCGGCACCGTCACCCCGCTCAGGTAGCGGCGGTTCTCACGGTGTTGTTGCAGGTCGACGGCTTGCTTCGCATCGCGAGCCCACAGCGTGACGCTTTGGTTGGCGTCCGCCGTGCGTACCGCGCTGATGGCCAGCGCAGTGCCCCAGGCGCCCGCGCCGAGCACGACGATATTCATCGGGCCGGTGCCAGGCAAAGCCTTATTGCGTGACGATGCGTGGGGCGTCGGCCGCAGCCTGCGCCTGCTGCTGCTCGTACATGGCCTGGAAGTTGATCTCGGCCAGGTGCACTGGCGGGAAACCACCGCGCTGGATGATGTCGGCCACGTTGCTGCGCAGGTACGGGTACACGATCTGCGGGCAGGCGATACCCATGATCGGGCCCATCTGCTCTTGAGGCAGGTTGCGGATCTCGAAGATGCCCGCTTGCTTGGCTTCGACCAGGAACACGGTCTTGTCCTTGATCTTGGTCGTCACGGTGGCGGTCACGCAGACTTCAAACACGCCATCGGCGGCCGGGCTGGCTTCGACGCCAAGCTGGATGTCCACCGTGGGCTGCTCCTGCTCAAGCAGGATCGCGGGCGAATTCGGTTGTTCGAGCGACGCTTCCTTGAGGTAAACGCGCTGAATCTGGAAGGTGGGTTCCTGGTTTTCTGCCATGGTGTTGTCTCGAAGAATGCGTTGAAAAAACAAACCCGCCGGGGGAGCGTTCCCGCGGCGGGCACTGGGCGAATTATGTCAGCCCGGCAAGGCGGCTCTGTGACTCAGGCCTGCAGCATCGGCACCAGACCACCGCGCCCATCGAGCGCGTGCAGATCGTCGCAACCACCCACGTGCTGCTCGCCAATGAAGATCTGCGGCACGCTGGTGCGCCC
>JANPKR010000206.1:0-5595 GCA_031426175.1 Hydrogenophaga sp.
TGACACGCAGGAATATGACCGCCCTTATCGAGGCAAGGGGGCTGCACACCCACTACGGCGCCAGCCACATCCTGCGCGGTATCGACTTCACCGTCGGCCAGGGCCAGACCATTGGCCTGATGGGCCGCAACGGCATGGGCAAGTCCACGCTGCTCAAATCCATCATGGGCATCGTCAAGCCCAGTGGCGGTCAGGTGCACGTGAAGGGCCGCGACATGACGGGCGCGCCCACCTTCGAGATCGCTCGCATGGGCCTGGCCTACGTGCCCGAAGGCCGAGGCATCTTCGGCAACCTGAGCGTGCGCGAGAACCTGGTGATGTCCGCCCGCGCCGGCACCAAAGGTCAACGCGACTGGACCTTTGAGCGCGTGCTGGAAACCTTCCCGCGCCTGGCCGAGCGCCTGAACCACGGCGGCCAGCAGCTCAGTGGCGGCGAGCAGCAGATGCTCACCATCGGCCGTGCGCTCATGACCAACCCCGACCTGCTGATCCTGGACGAAGCCACCGAAGGTCTCGCGCCCCTGATCGCACGCGAGATCTGGCGCATCTGCGGCGTGATCCGCGAGAGCGGCATCAGCAGCATCATCGTGGACAAGAACTGGAAACACGTCACCCAGATCACCGACCGCAACGTGATCCTGGTGAAGGGCGAGGTGGTGTTTGAAGGCAGCTCAGAACAGCTCCTGGCCGAGCCCGAACTGCTGGAGCAGTACCTGGGCGTCTAGGGAAAACCAAGCGCAGGAAGCCGTAACACGCGGATACACTCCCCGCACCGAAGGCCGGACGGAAGGTCGGGCGACGGTACCGAGGCCCGTTTGGGGCTTGGTCATCTGAACGCAACAGGGAGAAATTCATGCAGTTGGTGTCTTCGTTTCGCGCGTGGCTGGTGATGGGCGCGATGGTATTGCTCGCTGGTTGTGCGGGCCCTCAGCAATCGTTTGTCAACCTGCCCAAAGACTATTTCGCCACGGGCCAGGGAACCATCGGTGTGGCCATGACGGCCGTGCCCGCCCCAGACACCTACTTTCCCGGGGCTGACTGCCTGTTGTGCCTGGCCACCGCCTCAATGGTCAACCGCTCCATGACCGAAGCTGTCCGTCAATGGCCCACAGACGACCTGAAATCACTCAAAGAAGAAGTGGCAGATCTGCTGCGCGCCCAAGGGCAAACCGTGCTGGTGATCGCAGACCCCATCAAGGTTGCCGATCTGCCCACCCGCAGCAATGCTGAAGCAGGCTTCGCGCGCAGGGACTTCTCATCCATCAAGAAATCGACCAACGTGGATCGGCTGCTGGTGATCGAACACCGCATGCTGGGCGCGGTACGCAACTACTCGGCCTATATCGCCACGGGTCCAGCCCGCGCCACGTTCGAAGCCACCGCGTACATCGTGGACCTGTCCACGAACAGGCTTCAGTGGTACGACATCATCAATTCCCAACAAAGCGTGCAAGGCACCTGGGACGAACCGCCGAAGTTCCCTGGACTGACCAACGCTTACTTCAGCACCCTGGAGGAAGCCAAGGATTCCATCAAGAAGCCCTTTCGCAGATGAGACGACTGGCCAGCCTGCTGATCGCCTTCAGCGTTTGGCCACTTGCAGCGCAAGAGCCTCAAGGCGTCGAGCTTCGGTGGTCATCGACGCCTCCTCTGGCATGGAGCGGCATCGCAGCGGACGAGTCTGCGGGTGGTACCGGCTCCATGATGTATCCGGCCCCGAATGCGGGCGGGCTGCTGGTGGCCATTCTCACGCACTCCCTGCTGGTGAATGGTTCAAAGGAAGCTGAGAGAACAGCCCGTCAGGTAGCGGCAGACGAGGCACTCACGCCCTACCGGGCTGTCATTCAGTCCATGGGTGTTGAACCACTCACACAAGCACTGAAATCTCGACTGGCAACGTTGCCTGCAGCCCCGCTGTCTTCGCAGATCGTGGCCATCAAACCTCATTTCAGGTTGGCAACCGACCACAGCGTCCTGCTGCTGGATGCCCACATCCGCATTGTCGACACCGACGCAGCATCGACGGTCCGCTTCGACGGCGCCGTACAGGTCGTGTCCTCACCTCAAACCGGGCCAGACCCAGTCAAGCAATGGCTGGACGCAGACGCCCGTCCCTTTCGCGAGGAGGTCGTCGCCATGCTCGGACACGGCGTTGAAATTGCCTTGAGGTTGGGGCGGTCAGTGCCGACCGCTGCGGCTCGCACTCAGCGTTATGCGTTTGGCAATCAGCCGCGCATGGAGCGGGGAAAACCAGCCGCGACGGGTTGCGGGCGTGTGGTGCTGCTGACCCTGCGCGAAGCCTGGATGTCGGTGCCAATCACGCCCAGTGATCCGGCGGCGTGCGTGGACCGCTTCAGCATCGCATTGCCATGAGGCCTTCTCAAACTCCTTGAGCGTCACTCAGAGCAAAGGCCGCAACTCGCGGGCAGCGTCCTGCAGCAGCGGCAGCATGTCGCGCTGGAACTCGGGTGAATCCATGCGCTCTGCCGAAGACACCACGTTCAGCGCAGCCACCGCCTGGCCCTGCATGTTGCGCAACGGGACTGCCAGCGCAAACACGCCCAGCTCGTGCTCCTCGCGAGCGATCGCCAAGTCGTGGTTGCGCACCTCGACGATGAGGGCTTTGAACGCTTTGTGGTCCACCGCGGTGTGAGGCGTCAGCCGGGGCAGTTCGCGCCCCTTGAGCCAGGTGGTGAATTCACCGCGCGGCATCGCTGCCAGCAGCACCCTGCCGGTGGACGTGGCGTGAGCAGGCAGCCTCGCGCCCAGGTGAAGCCCGTAGGCCATGAGCCGCTGGCCGCCCAGAGACACGTTGCGCGCCACGATCACCACCTCGTCGCCATCAAGCACGGCCGCTGAAAACGAGTCCCGCGTGAGTGCGGCGAGGCGGTTGAGCGTGGGCTGCAGCAGGCGCGGCAAACGTGCCGAAGCGAGATAGCTCCCCGAGAACCGCAGCACCTTGGCCGAGAGCCAGTAGTGGCTGCCATCGGTGTCCAGGTAGCCCAGGTGCGCCAGCGTGAGCAGGTGGCGCCGCGCTGCTGCTCGCGTGAGGCCGGCGCGTTCGGCCGCCTGGGTGGCGTTGAGCCGCTGGCGCTGGGTGTCGAAGCTCTCCAGCACCGCCATGCCCTTGGCCATGCCTTCGATGAAATCGGCCTTGGCGATGGGATATGCGGGTTCATTCATGGGCGGATTATGCGCTTCGCTCTTCATATTGCGCGGTGATCGCACAAGTCGTCCGATCATCGCGCAAGGTCGATCAGGCGCGATTGTGCTGCAGGCCCCAGGTTTCTACGCTTGTGAATTCGTTTCAGGAGACACCACATGCGAACCCAGGTCGCCATCATCGGCGCCGGCCCAGCGGGCCTGCTGCTCGGGCAGCTTCTGCACAAGGCAGGCATAGCCAACATCATCATCGAGCGCCAGAGCAGCGACTACGTGCTGAGCCGCATTCGCGCCGGCATCCTGGAGCAGATCACGGTGGACCTGCTGGCCGAGGCCGGTGTGGGCGAGCGCGTGAAGGCCGAAGGCACGGTGCACCACAGCATCGAGCTGGTGTTTGCCAATACGCGCCACCCGATCGATGTGCATGGCCTCACTGGCGGCAAGGTGGTCACGGCCTACGGCCAGACCGAGGTGACAAGGGACCTGATGGGCGCCCGCAGCGCCGCCGGCCTGAGCACGGTTTACAGCGCGGGCAACGTGACGGTGAACGACTTCGACACCGACCACCCGGTGGTGCGTTACGAGAAAGATGGCCAGACGCATGAAGTGCTGTGCGACTTCATCGCCGGGTGCGACGGCTTTCACGGCGTGTGCCGCGCCAGCGTGCCCAGGGACGCCATCACCGAGTACGAGAAGGTCTACCCGTTTGGCTGGCTAGGTGTGCTGGCCGATGTGCCGCCGGTGTCGACCCACGCCATCGTCTACGCCAACAGCGAGCGCGGCTTTGGTCTGTGCTCCATGCGCAGCCTCACGCGCAGCCGCTACTACGTGCAGTGCCCCATCGACGACAAGGTGGAGGCCTGGAGCGACGACCGTTTCTGGGACAAACTGCGCCGGCGCCTGGACCCCGAGATGGCCGAGCGCATGGTCACCGGCCCGAGCATCGAAAAGAGCATTGCGCCGCTGCGCAGCTTTGTGGCCGAGCCCATGCGTTTCGGGCGGATGTTCCTGGCCGGCGACGCGGCGCACATCGTTCCTCCCACCGGCGCCAAGGGTCTGAACCTGGCGGCCAGCGACGTGAAGTACCTCTCCAGCGCCTTCGTCGATCACTACATCGAGAAGAGCAACGCTGGCATCAACAACTACTCGCAGCAGGCCCTGGCCCGGGTGTGGCGCGCCGAGCGCTTCAGCTGGTGGCTCACCTCGCTCATGCACCAGTTCCCCGACACCGCCGGCTTTGGCCAGAAGGTGCAGGAGGCCGAACTCGACTACCTGGTGAACTCCGAAGCCTTGTCGCGTTCGCTGGCTGAGAACTACGTGGGACTGCCGCTCGACTTCGGACGCCGCTGACATCTTGCAACGCAGCATGAATGGGCGACGCTGTCGCCCGTTTGCGTTTCAGGCGGTCGATGCAGCGCTACAGTGCAGCGACCTCACCCAACCCTGTCGCCGATGACCGCCACCACCCGCCCTGCCCCCGCTCTCAAACCTTTGCGCGGCGTGCGCGTGCTCAGTCTCGCGCTGAACCTGCCGGGACCGGCGGCGCTCATGCGTTTGAAAGTCATGGGAGCAACCTGTCTGAAGGCCGAGCCCCCCGCACCCAGGAGCGCAAACAGCGGCGATCCCATGGGCCAGTACAACCCCAAGGCCTACGCCACGCTGCACGACGGCATCAAGGTCGTGAGCATCGACCTCAAGACCGACAAGGGCCAGGCCGCGCTGCACCAGGCTCTGGCGCGCACCGACCTGCTGCTCACCTCGTTTCGCCCTTCGGCTTTGACCAAGCTCAACCTGGGCTGGAAGGTGCTGCACAAGCAGTACCCGGCGCTCAGCGTGGTCGCCATCGTGGGAGCGCCGGGTACACGCGCCGAAGAGCCCGGGCACGACCTCACCTACCTGGCCGAAGCTGGCTTGGTGCCCGGGCTGGATCTGCCCGCCACCTTGTTCGCCGACATGGGCGGTGCGCTCATGGCCAGCGAGGCGGCACTCAAGGCGGTGATGGTGCAACGGTCCACCGGCAAGGGCGTGTTTCAAGAGGTCGCCCTGTCGGACGCGGCCAACTGGCTCGCCCTGCCCCGCACCTGGGGGCTCACGCAGTCCACCGGCGCGGTGGGCGGTGCCCACGCGGGATACCGTGTCTACCTCTGCAAGGACGGGCGTGTGGCTGTGGCTGCATTGGAGCCGCATTTCGCGACGTCGTTGTGCACGGCCGCCGGCCTGGCCGTGAGCGACATTCGCACCCTGTTCAAACCCGAGACGCACGCGGCCATTGCCGCGTTCTTCAAAGGCATGACGCGAAAGCAGCTCGATCAGCTGGCGGTGGCCAAAGACATTCCGCTGCACACGCTGGCAGCCTGACCATCAACGGGCCAGCACGCTCGCGGCCCACGCTGGCAGCTTGTCCGGAATCACCGGCGGTACACCCCGACGGCA
>JANPKR010000207.1:0-2910 GCA_031426175.1 Hydrogenophaga sp.
GTGACTTACGAGCCGGGCCAGTTGCTGGTGTTCGGCAACGACACCGACGCCGTGATCACAGCCCGAACCAAAAGCACGCTGATGGTGTTTGGCGGCGAGCCGCTGGGCGAACGCCACGTGTTCTGGAACTTCGTGTCCTCGCGCAAGGAGCGCATCGAACAGGCCAAGGCCGACTGGGTGGCGGGGCGCTTTGCGCTGCCGCCCAATGACAACCAGGAGTGGATTCCGCTGCCCTGACCCGAGGCGCGGCTACACCCCGAGGTAGCGCCCCGGGCGGTGGTTCAGGGTGAGGATGGCGCCGATGGCCACGGCGCCCACCACCGACTGCAGGACGCGCTCCGGCGGCACCACCGCAAACGCGGTGAGCACCACCAGCACGTCCACCGACATCTGGACATGGCCGGCCCGCAGGCCGCGGGTCTGTTGCAGCCACTGCGCCACGATGTTCACGCCGCCCACGCTGGCCTGGTGGCGCAGCAAGGCCAGCAGGCCGAAGCCGATGAGGAAGCCGCCGAGCACCGAGGCCACCCAGGGGTTGAGCAGTTCAAACCGCACCACGCGCGGCGCCAGTGCGGTGCACAGCGACACCAGCGTCACCGCAGCCAGGCTTTTGAGCGTGAACTCCACGCCCAGCCGCGTCCACGAGAGCCAGAAAAACGGCAGGCTGAACACAAAGAAACACAGCGCCAGGTTCAGGCCCGTGGCGTAGCTCACCAGGAAGGCCACGCCCGCCACACCGCCGGTGAGCAGGCCGGCGTGGGCAAACATGGTCATGCCCAGCGCAACAAACAGCGACCCCGCCACGAGCGCGTGGCCGTCGTCAAGCCAGGAATGGGTGAGTCGTATCAGGGGGGTGGCGGGCATGCGTGCATCAAAGCACATCGCGTGCCGCGACCGCATGCGCGGGTCAGAACCCTTCCAGCACGATCTTGCCGCGCGCTTTGCCGCTTTCCAGCAGCGCGTGGGCACGCCGCAGGTTGGCGGCGTTGATGGTGCCCAGGTGTTCACCCACGGTGGTGCGCAGTTCACCCGCGTCCACCCGGCGGGCCACCTCGCTCAGCAACTTGTGCTGCTCGACCATGTCGGGTGTTTCGAACAGGGAGCGCGTGAACATCAGTTCCCAATGCAGCGACAAGGCCTTGCGCTTGAGCGCGAGGACGTCGATGCTGCCGGGTGCCGGGTCGTCGATCAGGCCGAGCTGGCCTTGCGGCGCGATCAGCTCGACGATCTGAGGGAAGTGGTATTCGGTGTTTGTCAGGCCCACCACGTAGCGCGGCGCGGGCAGGCCGGCCTGCTTCAGCGCGTCGGCGAGGGGTTGGCTGTGGTCGATCACATGGTGCGCGCCCAGCGCCTTCACCCATTCCACGGTCTCGGGCCGGGAGGCGGTGCCGATCACGGTCAGGCCCGTGAGCTGGCGCGCCAGCTGGACCAGGATCGAACCCACACCACCGGCGGCGCCGATCACCAGCAGGGCGTCACCGGTCTGCTGGGTGTCGCGCGAGACGCGCAGTCGGTCGAACAGCATTTCCCAGGCGGTGATGGCGGTCAGCGGCAGCGCGGCGGCGTCGGCGTCCGACAGCGAGCTCGGTGCCAGCGCAGCGATGCGCTCGTCCACGAGGTGCAGCTGGGCATTGGCGCCGGGTCGGTTGATGGCACCGGCGTACCAGACCCGGTCGCCGGGCTTGAACATCGTGACCTGCGCGCCCACAGAGCGCACCGTGCCCACAGCGTCCCAACCCAACACGGCCCACTGGCCCTCAGCGGGCACCGAGCGCAGGCGCATCTTGGTGTCCACGGGGTTGACGGCGATGGCTTTGACCTCCACCAGCAGGTCGCGCGCGTCGGGCGTGGGTTCGGGCAGGTCCACATCCTGCAGCGACAGCGGATCGGTGATGGTCAGGGCGTGTTGGTAGGCAATGGCTTTCATGAGGTCTTCCGGGTGGTCAATGAATGGCGCCCAGTGTGCTCGGGCGGGCACCTCGGGTGAAGGCCCGACCCGGCGAATCAGTTTCAATGAAAATCGAACGATGACACGCTTGGCCGAGCTGGAACTCATCACCCACATTGCCGACCTCGGCAGCCTCACGGCGGCTGCGAAGGCACTGGACTGGTCACCCGCCGCGGCAAGCGCCGCGCTCAAGCGGTTCGAGGCAGAGTGGGGTGTCGCCGTGTTCGTGCGCAGCACGCGCAGCCTGCGCCTGTCGGCCGAGGGCGAACGCTTGATGCCCCATGTGCGCCGGGCGCTGCACGCCATGGGCGAGGCGCGCGCGGCAGCCCAACCGCACCGCCAGGCCTTGCGTGGGGAGCTGCAGATCTCCATGCCGTCCGACCTCGGCCGCCACGTGCTCCTGCCCTGGCTGGAGACGTTTCAACAGCGGCACCCGCAACTGTCGTTGCGCCTCCACCTGGCCGACCACAACGCCGATCTGATGCGCATTCCGGTGGACATCGCGATCCGTTACGGCGTGCCGGCCGACTCGGTGCATGTCGCCTTGCCTTTGCTGCCGGAAAACCACCGCGTGCTGGTGGCTTCGCCGGCTTACCTGGCGCGCCATGGCATGCCCACGCGTGCGCAGGATCTGATGGAACACGAAGCCTTGCGCTACATGCTGGGCGGCGAGGTGCCCAAGGTGTGGCGCCTGCAGATCGAGGGCCGGTGGGTGGACGTGCCGGTGCGCGGCAGCCGCTCGGCCAACGACGGTGAGGTGGTCAAGCGCTGGGCGCTCGCCGGGCTGGGCGTGGCCCACAAGTCGTGGCTCGATGTGTCTGCCGAACTCGCAGCGGGTCAGCTGGTGCGCGTGAATCCGGCCTGGCTCGGCGAGCCGGCGCCCCTGAACCTGGTGCTGCCCGGTCGGCGCCAGATCACACCCGCGGCGCGCGCCCTGCGCGACTGGCTCAGGCAGCAACTGG
>JANPKR010000208.1:0-6021 GCA_031426175.1 Hydrogenophaga sp.
AGGCGAGCACATGGGCGTTCAAGAGTGACAACAAGGAGAGCAGCGGTTTGGGCATGGCCTGCACTGTAGGCCGCTGCCGGTTGCGGGAAAGCCGGGAATAGGCCGCTTAAGGGGTCTTTGTTCCGGCCATTGAAGACCCTCAAGATTTCCATAATTCGTCCAACGCCCCGGTGTCCGTGCCCTCTGAGGAAGGCCAGCCACCCGCCCCGCAACCTGTGCCCTGAGGTGAACATGCTTGAACAGATGACCGCCCGGCTGGACTTCCATGCCAACGCCCTGCTGCTGCGTTCGCAGCGCCAGCAGGTCATTGCCAGCAACATCGCCAATGCCGACACCCCCGGCTACGTGGCGCGCGATTTCGACTTTGCGGCCGCGCTCAAGAATGTGTCGGGCGGCGCCGCCCGCGCCGATGTGAGCCTGACCAGCGCCGGCCACATGATTCTCGGTACCACCAGCGCGCAAGACCCCAGGCTGGCCTACACGGTGCAGACCCAGCCCAGCCAGGACGGCAACTCGGTCGACCTCGACCGCGAACGCGCCAGCTTCGTGGACAACAGCGTGCGCTACGAATCGACGCTGCGGTTCATCAACTCACATGTGAAAACCATGCTCAGCGCCATCCAGGGCCAATGAGCTGAAAGGAATCGATCATGTCGATGTTCTCCATCTTCAACGTGTCGGGCAGCGCGGTCAGCGCGCAGTCCCAGCGCCTCAACGTGGTGGCCAGCAACCTGGCCAACGCGGACGCCGTGGCCGGCCCGGACGGCAAGGCCTACAAGGCGCGCCACATCCAGTTCCAGACCATGCCCATGGGCGGGTCGGGCAACGCGGGCGTGAAGGTGAAAGACATCACCGAGAGCCAGGACCCCGGCCGGCGCGTACACAACCCCACACACCCCAGCGCCGACGCCGAAGGTTATGTGAACCACTCCAACGTGAACCCGGTGGAAGAGATGGTCAACATGATCTCGGCCTCGCGCTCGTACCAGAACAACGTCGAGGTCATGAACACAGCCAAGTCGCTGCTGCTCAAGACCCTCCAGATGGGCCAGTGAGCCCATCGATCCACAGGACCTGACCCATGTTCATCCAGCCCATCGACACCACCAGCCTCGGCACCGCTGTGGGCAGCACTACCGGCGCCGCCGCGAAGAACAACATGGACCCGGCGGCCTCGCAAGACCGGTTCCTCAAGCTGCTGGTCGCACAGCTCAACAACCAGGACCCGCTCAACCCGATGGACAACGCGCAGATGACCACCCAGATGGCGCAGATCAACACGGTCAGCGGCATCCAGGAACTCAACGCCACCCTCAAAGGCATGGCCACGCAATTCGGCTCCATGCAGTCTCTGCAAGGCACCTCGCTCATCGGCCGCGAGGCCTTGCTGCCCGGCGAATCGCTGGCCTTCAAGAACGGCCAGGGCAAGGCGGCGTTTTCGCTTGAAGCCAAGGCCACCGACGTGAAGGTCGACATCATGGGCACCAACGGCGAGGTCATCAAGACGATCGAGATGGGGGCCCGAAGCGGCGGTCTGCACGGCTTCAGCTGGGACGCCGAGGGTGTGGACCCAGCATCGGTCAAAGGCTTCCAGGTTCGCGCGTACAGCGGCAACGAACGTGTGGACACTGTGTCGCTGCAACGCCTCTCGGTCGACTCGGTGAGCTTCTCCGGAGGCTCGATCTACATGCTGCTGCAAGACGGCAGCACCCGTGCCTACAACGACGTGCTCGCGTTCATGTGAACCGCTGACACCGCCTTCCCCCACACCTCCCCTCTCCCCACCCCAAGGACATCACCATGGCATTCCAGCAAGGACTCTCCGGTCTGAACAGCGCCAGCCGCAACCTCGACGTGATCGGCCACAACATCGCCAACGCCAACACAGTCGGCATGAAGAGCTCGCGGGCCGAATTCGCCGAACTCTATGCAAGCTCCGTGAACGCCGCGGGCGGCAGCAACAAGGGGATCGGCGTGACTGTGGCCACCGTGTCGCAGATGTTCACGCAGGGCAACATCACCGTCACCGGCAACGACCTGGATCTGGCCATCAACGGCAACGGCTTCTTTGAAGTCACCCAGCCCAACGGCACCCAGGCCTACACGCGCGCCGGCATGTTCAAGCTGGACCGCGAAGGCAACATCGTCAACCAGCAGGGCGGCCAACTCATGGGCTACCCCACCGATGTGGATGGCAACCGCCTGAGCTTTGACAGCCAGCCGCTGTCGCTGCCCACCAGCGCGCCGATCCCCGCGCGCCAGACCAGCGCCATCGTGGCCCAGTTCAACCTCGATGCGCGCGCCCCCGTGGCTGCCAGCGTCACACCACCCACGCCGATCACCACCTACGGCACCTCGGTGGTGGCCTACGATCCGCAAGGCATGGAAGTGCCGGTCGCCCTGGCCTTCACCAAAACGGCCAACAACACCTGGGAGGTGTATGCCAGCGTGAACGGGGGTGCGCCTGCGCCGCTGGCCCCGCCGGTGAACCTCAACTTCAATGCGGACGGCACCATCAATCCGGCGTCGATCACGCCCGCGCCGACCATCACACTGGCCTCGCCCAACGATCCCACCGTGACCTTCCCGGTGACGCTCGACCTCAGCGCCGCCAGCCAGTTCGGCACCGACTTCGCGGTGTTCGACCTCGACCAGGACGGCTACTTTCCCGGCGAGTTCGTGGGCCTGAGCATCGACGAAGCCGGTGTGGTCACCGGCCGCTACTCCAACGGCGAAACGCGCGCGGCTGGCCAGGTGGCGCTGGTGAACTTCCGCAATTCGCAAGGCCTGTCGCCATCGAGCGGCGGCAACTGGTCCGCCACCTTCGCGTCCGGTGAGCCCGTGCGCGGCGAACCTGGCTCGGGCAACTTCGGTGGCATCCGCTCGGGTGCGCTGGAAGACTCCAACGTCGACCTCACCGCCGAGCTGGTGAACATGATGACCGCGCAGCGCGCCTACCAGGCCAACGCGCAGACCATCAAGACGCAAGACCAGGTGCTGAGCACGCTGCTCAACATGCGCTGAAACAGCGCCTGAACTGAACGAAGGAGCCCCGCATGGACCGCATGATCTACACCGCGATGACCGGCGCCAACGCCGCGCAGCAACGGCAACAGGTGCTGGCCAACAACCTGGCCAACGTGTCCACGCCGGGCTTCCGCGCCGAACTCTCCACCTTTCGTGCGGTGCCGGTGCGTGGCGATGGTGCGAGCACCCGTGTGTTCGCGCTCGAAGCCACGGCTGGCCACTCCGACACACCGGGCGCCATCACCTCCACCGGCCGCAACCTGGACGTGGCCGCGCGCGACAACGCCTACTTTGCGGTGCAGGGGCTGGACGGCACCGAGGCTTACACCCGAGCGGGTGCACTCGAAGTCAACCAGGACGGCACGCTGGTCAATGCGCAGGGCCTGCCCATGCTGGGCGACGGCGGTCCGATCGTGATCCCCGAAGGCGCGCGCGTGGACATCGCGGGCGACGGCACGGTGAGCACGCGCGTGGGCAACCAGCCGTCGCAGAACGTGGGCAAGCTCAAGATGGTCGTGCCCGACGCGGACAACCGGCTCAAGCGGGGCGAAGACGGCCTGTTCCGCGGCCCGCAGGGCGACCCGCTGCCCGCCAGCGACGTGGCGCGCCTGCAGGACGGCGCGCTCGAAGGCTCCAACGTGAACCCCATGGAGGCCATGGTCGGGATGATCGCCGTGGCCCGCCAGTTCGAAGTGCAGATGCGCATGCTGCAGAACGGCGAAACCAACGACAAAACCGCAGCCCAACTTCTCAGCATGAACGGCTGACCCACTTTCCTTTGCGGAGCACACCATGATCAATTCGCTGATGATTTCCAAGACCGGCATGCAGGCACAGCAGATGCAGCTGGACGTGATTTCGAACAACCTGGCCAACGTGTCCACCAACGGCTTCAAACGCGCCACAGCCGTGTTCGAAGACCTGATGTATCAGAACCTGCGCCAGGTGGGAGCCAACACGGCCGAGCAGGCCGAGCTGCCCACCGGCCTGCAGGTGGGCCTGGGTGTGCGCACCGTGGCCACCTCCCGCAACTTCTCGCAGGGCAGCATGCAGCAGTCGGACAACCCGCTGGACCTCGCGGTCAACGGCAACGGCTTCTTCCAGGTGGAGCTGCCCGACGGCACCACCGGCTACACCCGCGACGGCAGCTTCAAGCCCGACGCCCAGGGCCGCATCGTCACCTCCAGCGGTTACCCGCTGACCGCCGGCATCACGGTGCCCGCCGAGGCCCAGAGCATCACGATTTCCAACGACGGCGTGGTCACTGTCAAGCTGCCGGGCAACCCCGCACCCCAGCAGGTGGGCAACATCGAACTGGCCACCTTCATCAACCCGGCTGGCCTGGAGCCCATGGGCCAGAACCTCTACACCGAGAGCCTGGCCTCGGGCGCCCCGATCGCCGCTGCACCCGGCACCGCCGGCACCGGCACCGTGATGCAGGGCTTTGTGGAAACCTCCAACGTCAACGTGGTGCAGGAGCTGGTCACCATGATCCAGACGCAGCGCGCGTACGAGATGAATTCCAAGGCCATTCAAACGTCGGATCAGATGCTGCAGCGCCTGAGCCAGCTCTGATCGTGAACGGAGACACCACCATGTTGCGCGTCGTCTGTGTGCTGACCCTGGCCGTGCTGGTCAGCGGCTGCGAAACCATGAGCACCAAGGTCGATCTGGAGCCAGCCAAACCCGTGCGCTACACCCAGGTGGCGCCCACGGCCAACCCGGTGGACACGGCGAGCACGGCGCCCAGCGGCAGCCTGTTTCGCGCCGCCAATTACCGGCCCGCGTTCGAGGACCCGCGCGCGCGCCTGCCCGGCGACACGCTCACGGTGCAGATCACCGAGCGGCTCAACGCCAGCCAGACCTCGTCGGCCTCGATCGACCGCAGCGGCGAGATCTCGGGCGGCGTCTCGGCCTTCCCGTTCCTCAAAACCCCGTTGCTCGACAAACTCAACATCGGCGCGCAGTCCGACAACAGCTTCTCCGGCGACGGCAAGAACCAGAACAACAACAACTTCTCGGGCTCCATCACCACCACGGTGCAGGAAGTCCTGCCCAACGGCCACCTGGTCGTGGTGGGCGAGAAGCAGATCGGCGTGAACCAGAACGTGGACGTGTTGCGTTTCTCCGGCACGGTCGACCCCAAGCAGATCCGCGCCGGCAACACCGTGGCTTCGACCCAGATGGCCAATGTGCGCGTGGAGTCGCGTGGGCGTGGTGCGCAGGGTGAAGCGATGGCAATTGGCTGGTTGGCACGGTTCTTTTTGAGCGTTATCCCGTTCTGACCCATGCCCACAATGGGTTTCGTTCTGCCCACTGAGGAATTTGCGGTGAAGTCATCTCTCTCCCCCCTGCGTCTGGTGGCCCTGGTCCTGGTTTCACTCACCATGGCCTGGCCCGCCGCCGCCCAGTCGATCCGCATCAAGGAAATTGCGGCGGTGCAGGGCGTGCGCAGCAACCAGCTCACCGGCTACGGCCTGGTGGTGGGCCTGGACGGCACGGGCGACCAGACCACGCAGATGCCCTACACCTCGCAGAGCATGAACAACTACCTGCAGCAGCTTGGCCTGTCGCTGCCGCCCGGTGCCAACATCCAGCTCAAAAACGTGGCGGCCGTGCTGGTCACTGCGCAGCTGCCCGCGTTTGCCCAGCCTGGCCAGGCCATCGACGTGACCGTGTCCTCCATCGGCAATTCCAAGTCGTTGCGCGGCGGCACGCTGATCACCACGCCGCTCAAGGGTGCCGATGGCGAGATTTATGCACTCGCCCAGGGCAACCTGCTGGTGGGCGGCGCCGGGGCTTCGGCCGGTGGCAGCAAGGTGCAGATCAACCACCTGAGCGCGGGCCGTGTGCCCGGTGGCGCGCAGGTGGAGCGCGCCGTGGCCACGCCGTTCGCCTCGGGCGAGACCATTGACCTCGGTTTGAATTCGAGCGACTTCCAGACCGCCAGCCGCGTGACCGATGCGATCAACCGCGTCATGGGTGCGGGTGTGG
>JANPKR010000209.1:0-2824 GCA_031426175.1 Hydrogenophaga sp.
GCGGATCAGATGGAGTTTCTGATGTCGCATCTGCCCAAGACCTCGCGCCTGCACGCTTGAAGCTGGCGGGGTCTGACGCCGGGCTGCCTCAAATCCGGACCAGCCCCCTTGGGGGGCAGCGACCCGAGCAGCGGTGGAGCGTGGGGGCTCTTCAGTAGGTCAACTCCAGAATCACCAAGCGGTTTTCAGCGGCTGGCCAGGTGCGCCCGACGATTTTTTCACCGTTGAACTCCGCCGGGATGGCCCGCACGCCGTCTTCCATCACCTTGATCTTCGAACTCGACACACCCGCCCCGGTTGGCGGCACACCGGGCAACGCTTTGCCATCGAAGGCCATCTTGTCGCGCTCGGCATCGAAGTAGCCGCGCGGGCGGGTGAAGGTGACAGAGGACTTGGCGTCCTTGTCGGCCGCCGGGAGGCGCTCGGCACGCAGGTGGATCAGGTCGCTGCTGCGAGGGAAGGGACTGCGGTAAATGTGCGTGGTGGCGTAGCCCGGCGCGCTGATCACAAATTCGTAAGGCACACCGGCCTGCGCTGTGAATGGTCCCCAGAGGCCGTCGGTGCCCACGGTCTTGCTGTGCACGGCGGCGCCCCTGCGTTCGCCGGTGGCGAGGTCGGTGGCGTAGACCATCAATTGCGCGCCTGGCAGCGGCAGGTTGTTCGAGTAGTTGCCGCTGGCTGGATCGGTGGGCACGAGTCCCAGGCCGGTGATCTTGCCGTTGAGCATCACCGGCATTTGCGGTGTCGGCGCCAGCGTGGTGGGCGCCTTGCCGGTGATGAAGCGCCAGGTGGTGTCGAAGGCGGCGGGCGAGAACGAGGTCTCGCGGTGGTCCACTCGCGCAAGCACAGCGTTGGTCGCGCCCTTGAGCGCAGGGCCTTCAAAGGTCACGTTGGTGGGCGTGCCCTTGGTGCCGATCCACAGACCGTCGGGCTGGGCAAACTTGTCGTTGTTGTCGGAGCGGATGGTCATCCACTTCACCGGGCCGGTCACCTCGTCGCCCGCTGCATTCTTGGGTGCGTTCAGCGCGGTGAGGAAAGGCCCGGTGCCGGAGAACTCATTGGCTTCGCGAAAGCCCTTGGTGGCCCACACGCCGTGGTTGGGTGTGCCGCCCAGCACCGCGTGGCTCACGGTCTTGTCGCCACCACCGTTCTGGATGTAGTTGCGCACCGCATTGCCGCCGCGCGAGTTGGCCACGAGCACCACCTGCTTCGCGCGTGTGGCCTTGAGCACCTTGTCCACCTCGGCCTTGAGGTAGGCCATGTGCTCGGTGGTGGAGGTGCGGCCCGGCTGGGCTTTGCCATCGTCGTCGCGCGCCAGCGGGTAGGGCAGGTCGATGGCATGCAGGCGCTCGCGCGGCCAGCCGTTGGACTCGAAGCGCCACACCGTGCTCTGCCAGATCGAGGCCGAGTCGCCGTTGCCGTGCACGAACACGATGGGGGGCTGGTCAGCGCCTTGCGGTGCGGTCGCGCAGGCGCCCAGCAGCAGGCCGCTGGTCAACAGTGCAAAGAAGTTGCGGCGGGTGGTCATGGTGTCTCCAGATCGTTTTTGGGAAGATGAAAACAAAGCGGCCCGCGAGGAGCGGGCCGATGGGGCAGATGCGGATCAGGCAAACACGCCGGCCGTGTCCTGCATTCGGCTGGACACTTCGCCCAGGTGGTGCAAGGTGTCACCGAAGCTCATTTCCATCTGCGTGAGCTTCTTGAAATAGTGGCTCACGTTGTATTCGTCGGTCACGCCGATGCCGCCATGCAGCTGCACCGCCTGCTGGCCCACAAAGCGCATGGACGTGCCCAGCTGCACCTTGGCGCGTGCCATGGCCGCGCGGCGCTCGGGCGCCGGTGCGTTGAGCTTGAGGCTGGCGTAGTAGCTCATGGAGCGCGCCAGTTCCAGCTGCATCTTCATGTCTGCCACGCGGTGGCGCAGCGCCTGGAAGCTGGCAATGGCCACGCCGAACTGCTTTCGCGTGTTCATGTACTCGACGGTGATCGCCACGGTCTTGTCCATCACACCCACGGCCTCGGCGCAGGTGGCGGCGATGCCGATGTCCACGCCGTGCTCCAGCGCGGTCAGTCCATCGGTGGTGATGAGCTGGGCAGGCGCCTCCTTCAGCGTCAGGTCACCGGCGCGACCGCCGTCCTGCGTATGGTGACCGCGCGTGCTCACACCCGAGGCGGCGCGCTCCACCAGGAATAGGGCGAGCTTGCCGCCGGCCATGGCGGGCACCACGAAGGCGTCGGCCTGGTCGGCGGCGGGCACCACGTTCTTGGTGCCCGAGAGCGTCCAGCCTGCGCCGGCCTGGGTGGCGGTGGTGGTGCACACATCGAGCCGGTATCGGGCCTTGCGTTCCTGGTGCGCGAGCACCACCAGCGATTCGCCCGAGGCCACGCGCGGCAGCCACTCTGCCTTCAGTTCGGCTGACGCGTAGCCACCCAGCACGCCCGAGGTGATGAGCGTCTGCGCGAGGGGTTCCAGAACGATGCCGCGGCCCAGCTCCTCCATGACGACCATGCCCTCGACCGGCCCCATGCCCATGCCACCATCGTCCTCGCTCACGTACAGGCCGGCCAGGCCGAGCTCGGCGAGTTCGTTGTAGGCCGCGCGTTCAAAGCCGCCTGCGGCCACGATGGCGGTGTGCCGGTCGAAGGTGTAAGCCTTCTCCACCCATTTATGAACGGCGTCGCGCAGGGCGCTTTGATCATCGGAAAAATCGAAGTCCATGTGTTGATCTCCTCAGCCGAGCACGGTTTGCGCGACGATGTTGCGTTGCACTTCGTTGCTGCCACCGTAGATGGTGGTCTTGCGCAGGTTGAAGTAGGTCGATGC
>JANPKR010000210.1:0-2031 GCA_031426175.1 Hydrogenophaga sp.
GGCGGGATGGCCCGCGTGGGCGCAAGCCGACGACAAGTGGGGCGCCTTGCGCGGCTACCCGCAGAGCCGTTCCAGCTTCGAGCGTTTGCCGGAATACCGGGTGGGCAACTACTCGGGAGGCCATGAGCAGTCGATACGCCACCATGTGATCCGGGCTGGGACCCAGGTGGCAGCGTGGAACGACGCGCCCGTGAACGATTTCCGCTACCGCTCGGGACTCTTGCGCAGGACACCCGAGTCTTACCTTGAACAGTGGCCTGCGACTGGCCTGCTGATCGCGCGCGACAACAACATCCTGTTCGAGCGCTACCGCTTTGCGCGCCAGCCGACCATGCGCCTGCAGAGCTGGTCCATGGCCAAAAGTGTCACGTCGCTGTTGCTCGGCATTTGTCTGGACCGTGGACTCATCGCCTCGTTCGATGACCCAGCCGCGCGCTATGTGCCCGAACTCGACGGCACCTTGCACGGTGAGACCTCGCTTCGCCATCTGGCCAACATGTGCAGCGGCGCCGACGTCGTGCACGCGCGCGATAACGCTGTTTTGTACCCTGGCGCGCTGCTGGGTCGAGACCCGGACATCGCGCGCACGGTGAAGGACTGGAATCAGCGCAGTGAACCCGCTGGTACGCGCTTCAACTACAACGAGCTGTGCCCCCTGACCTTGGGCATGGTGATGCGCCGCGTCACCGGGGGTTCGTTATCCGCGTTTGCCGAACAGGTCTTGTGGCAGCCCTTGGGGGCCGAGGGGTCGGCCACCTGGTTCATCGATGCGCGGGGCGCAGAGTTCAACAGCATCGGTTTCGCCGCGCGGCTGCGCGACTGGGCGCGTCTGGGGCAACTGGTGGCGCAACGCGGCCGAGGTCCCGATGGTCGGACCATCGTGAGCGAGGCTTGGATCAACCAGTGCACCTCGTGGAGCCAGGCCGATGCCCCGGTGCGCCACGCGCGCGTCCGGCTGGCAATGGGCTACAAGGCCCTGTTCTGGCATGCGCGCCCCGACGGCTCGCGACCGGCCATGCACGGCCATCACGGCCAACGCGTGCTGATCGACATGCCCACGCGCACCGTGCTCGTGCACACCGCCGTCGATCAACAGGGAGCCTGGGAGCCCGAGTTGCTCGACATGTTCGACGCAGCCACGCGGCTTTAGTGCGCATGGCAGACTTCAACGCCTCACCCCCGACAAGGACACACCATGCTCATTGACCAACACGCCCAGGACCTCGGTGCCTTGCTGCCCGGCCAGTCAAACGAACAAGGCACCACCCGCCGCACCGCGCTGAAAGCGGCTTTGGGTGTGGGCTACGCGGCGTCGGCTGCGCCATTGATGGCTCAGACCGCCATTCGCACCCCCTCCGACGGCTTGACCGTGGGCGAGGTGATGATCGACGTCAATGGCTACAAGGTGCCCGCGTACCGCGCCGCTCCGGCGGGCAAGACCGGCCTGCCGGTGGTGCTGGTGCTGTCGGAGATCTTTGGTGTGCACGAGTACATCGCCGACACCGCACGCCGCTTTGCCAGGGCCGGGTACCTCGCAATCGCGCCCGAGCTGTTTGTGCGCCAGGGTGATGCACAGAGTTATGGCGAGGTGGCCAAGCTGATCGCCGAGGTGGTTTCCAAGGTGCCCGATGCGCAGGTCATGACCGATCTGGACGCTGCTGTGAAGTGGGCCGCAGCCAACGGCGGTGACGCTTCCAAGGTGGGTGTGACCGGTTTCTGCTGGGGTGGGCGCCAGACCTGGCTCTACGCCGCCCACAACCCGGCGGTGAAAGCCGGCGTGGCCTGGTACGGTCGTCTCGTGGGCGATGCGACGCCGCTCAATCCCAAGCACCCGGTGGATGTGGCTGCCCAGCTCAAGGGCCCGGTGCTGGGTCTTTACGGCAGCGCCGACACCGGCATCCCGCTTGACACGGTTGATAAGATGAAGACTGCTCTGGCAGCCGGCAGCATGGCCGCCAGAGCATCGACTTTTGTGGTCTACCCCGAGGCGCCCCATGCCTTCCATGCCGACTACCGTCCGACCTTCCGCAA
>JANPKR010000211.1:0-1940 GCA_031426175.1 Hydrogenophaga sp.
GTCCAGTGCCAGGTGCACCGCCACCACCAGCGCCCCGGCGTGCAGCAGGCCCGAGAGACCCACCACCTGGCGCACATCGGGCCACAGCAACAAGGACAGCTGCACCAGCGGCCACGCCAGCAGCCAGGCCAGCGTGCAACGTCCATCGGGCCGCACGACCCAGCCGATGGTGAGGTAGGCGCCGAGCACCAGCAGGTTGCCGATCAGGTGCGGGGTATTCAGGTGGACCCAGGCGCTGGTCCACAAACTCCAGGGGTGCTGTGTCCAGTTGTCGGCGTGCCAGAGGAACGTGTCGATCCATGGGCTGCCCGACCACCACACCACCACGCTGACCGCGCCGTGCACGCCGCACAGCGCGAGCCAACTCAGCGGGCGTGTCATGCGCGCTGCGATGCGCCGGTGTGTGGGCCGAGCACGTGCTGCCACAGGGCGCGCACGGCCTCAGCCAAGGTCTGCACCGCCGCCGCGTCGACCTGGGTGGGGGCTTCGTCCAGACGCGCGCGGTGCTGGATCTGGCGCAGCTCGCGGTAGGCCTGCGCGGCCGCTTCACCCATGCCGGGCTCCAGCAGACCCGCCGCTTCGGCGCGGCGGAGCAGGTTGATGTTGCCGGTGTTGGCGCGCAGCTCGGGGTGGGTGCGCGAATGCAGCAACACGAGGTACTGCATGACGAACTCCACGTCGACCATGCCGCCGGGGCTGTGCTTCACATCGAACACAGCGCCGCGCACCGGGTGGGCCTGACGCACCTTCTCGCGCATGGCCACGATCTCGCGCGCCAGGGAGTCGCCGTCGCGCAGCGCGGTGATCACGTCTTCGCGCACCGCATCAAAACGCCCCGCGAGCGAGATACCGCCGAGAACGAAGCGCGCGCGCGTCATGGCCTGGTGTTCCCAGGTCCAGGCGGTGTTGCTGCCGCGCTGTTGCTGGTAGTTGGTGTAGGCCTGGAAGCTGGTCACGAGCAGGCCCGAGTTGCCGTTGGGCCGCAGCGCGGTGTAGATCTCGAACAGGTCCCCCTCGCCTTTCTTCACCGTGAGCCAGTTGATCATCTTGCGCACGAAGGCGGCGTAAATCTCGCCGGCGTTCTCGTGCTCGTCTTCGTACACGAACACGATGTCCAGGTCGCTGCCGTAGCCCAGTTCCTTGCCACCGAGCTTGCCGTAGCCAATGATGGCAAAGGCCGGTTCGTCGCGGTGGCGGTTCTTCAGGCGCGCCCAGCACCAGCGCGCGGTCAGGCGCAGCACCGAGTCGGCCAGTGCCGAGAGATCGTCGGCGACTTGCTCGACCGTGAGCACCTTCTCCAGGTCGCGTGCGAGCGTGCGGAACACCTCGGCGTGGTGGGCGCGGCGCAGCAGGTTGAGGAGGGCCTCTTCGTCGTCTTCGCCGGTGGAGCGCAGTGCTGCGCGGCGCGATTCGAGTTCGGCCTCGAACTGCGCTGCGTCAAAACGGTCGGTGAGCAACTGCTGGCTGGCCAGCTCGTCGATCACGCCGGGGTGTTGCAGCAGGTAGCGCGCGGGCCACTTGGCCGCGCCCAGCAGGCGCAGCAGGCGCTCGTGCACCGAAGGCCGCTCCTGCAGCAGCGCCAGGTAACTGTCGCGGCGCAGCAGCGGTTCGATCCAGTCGGCCATGCGCAGCGCGGCTTCTTCGCTCACGCGGCCTTCTTCCAGCCAGGCACCGGTGCGCTGCACCAGCCGCACCAGTCGCAGCCGGCTGTCTTCCTTGAGCGCAAGCACGCGCGGGTGTTCGCGCCACTGCGCGACCTTGGCGGCAAACGCCACCGGCAACTGCGCCAGCACGCCCTGCAGATCGTCGGTTGAGCTGCGCTGGGTGCTGCCGTTCTTGCTGTTGCAACCCTTGCCGTGGCAGCCGCCATTGGTGGGGCCGCCGAGCAGGGTGTCGAACTCCTGCGCCACCAGTTCGCGGTGCGCGTCGAGTGTGTGCAG
>JANPKR010000212.1:0-4266 GCA_031426175.1 Hydrogenophaga sp.
AGCAGCGCTGGCAGCCAGCGTGTTCGGTGTCGACAGCGGCGCCATGGCGTTGACAGCCGCTTTGCTGGGCGGGTCCCTTGCGGCCACCAGCCAGGCCGCCAAGACCACCACGCGTGCCGCCATCAACGCGTCACCCGAACCGTTCTCCAACATCGCCATGAGCCTGGTCGAAGACGGCCTGGTGGTGGGCGCCGTGTGGCTGGCCACGAACCACCCCGTTGCCTTCGGTGTGCTGCTGCTCATCACCGTGGTGCTGATGTGGATCGTCACCTGGATGCTTTTCAAATTCCTGCGCGCGGTGCTTCGCCGTGCGCGCTCTGTCTTCTCTGCCACCGCCTAGGACTTCCCATGTTCACCAAGATTCTCATCGCCAACCGAGGCGAGATCGCCTGCCGCGTCGCGGCCACCGCCCGCCGCATGGGCGTTCGCACCGTGGCGGTGTATTCCGACGCCGACGCCAGCGCCAAACACGTGGCCGCGTGTGACGAAGCCGTGCATATCGGCGGCAGCGCGCCCAAGGACAGCTATCTGCAGTGGGAACGCATCATCGAGGCCGCGCAAGCCACCGGTGCGCAGGCCATCCACCCCGGCTACGGCTTCCTGAGCGAGAACGACGCCTTCGCCACCGCCTGTGCAGCGGCCGGCATTGCCTTTATCGGCCCGCCGGCCTCCGCCATCCTGGCCATGGGCCTGAAGGCCGAGTCCAAACAGTTGATGGAAAAGGCCGGCGTGCCGCTGGTGCCCGGCTACCACGGCGCCGACCAGGACCCTGCGCTGCTGCAGCGCGAGGCCGACGGCATCGGGTACCCGGTGCTCATCAAGGCCAGCGCGGGCGGCGGCGGCAAAGGCATGCGCGCGGTCGACAAGAGCGAAGACTTCGCTGCGGCGCTGGCGAGCTGTCAGCGCGAGGCGCGCAACAGCTTTGGCAGCGACGCGGTGCTGATCGAAAAATACGTGCAGCGCCCGCGCCACATCGAGATCCAGGTGTTCGGCGACACGCACGGCAACTGCGTGTACTTGTTCGAGCGCGATTGTTCGGTGCAGCGGCGTCACCAGAAGGTGCTGGAAGAGGCACCCGCGCCGGGCATGACGCCCGAGCTGCGCGCGCAGATGGGCGCGGCTGCGGTGGCGGCGGCACAGGCCGTGAACTACGTGGGTGCGGGCACGGTGGAGTTCATCGTTGAACAACCGCCCGAAGGTGGCATGCGATTTTTCTTCATGGAGATGAACACGCGGCTGCAGGTGGAACACCCGGTCACCGAAGCCATCACCGGCCTGGATCTGGTGGAGTGGCAACTGCGCGTGGCCAGCGGTGAGCCGCTGCCGCTGAGGCAGGACGAGTTGCGCATCCACGGCCACGCCATCGAGGCGCGTATATGCGCTGAAACGCCGGACAACAATTTCCTGCCCGCCACCGGCACGCTCGACGTGTATCGCCTGCCCGAGTGCACGGAGTTCTTGCCCCCTCTCCCTCTGGGAGAGGGCGGGGGTGAGGGCTCGCGCCGCGCGGGGCAGCCGGTGCGGGTGGATGCAGGCGTCCGCGAAGGCGACACCATCAGCCCGTTCTACGACTCCATGGTCGCCAAGCTCATCGTGCACGGCAGCACGCGCGCTGAAGCGCTGGCGCGCATGGACGCGGCGCTGGCCGAGACGCGCATCGTGGGTCTCTCCACCAACGTGCAGTTCCTGCGCCATGTGGTCAACAGCCCTTCGTTCGCGCAGGCGAATCTGGACACCGCGCTGATCCCGCGCGAGGCGGCCGAGCTGTTCCACCAGGACAAGGTCGGCCTGGCGCTGGCGGTCGCGGCTGCCGTGGCACAGACACTGGTGGCCGAACGCGCGCAGGAATCCACCGACCCCTTCTCGCGCCGCGACGGCTGGCGCCCGCACGGTCTGACCGTGCGCCGCTTCGACTTTGAATACTTGGGCGAGTCCCTGCTCGCGCACCTCACCTACCTGCACGACGGTGCCTTGCAGCTCGCCTTTGGCGAGGTCAGCGGCGTGCTGCAGTTCGACGCCTTGCCCACCAAGGGCGGCGCCCGCATGGACCTGCAATTCCAGGGCCAGAGGCATACCGTGCAGACCTGGCAGCTCGGCGAAATCGTGTATGTGTTCTGTGCGTTGGGCGCCACGCAGATCACCGAGATCGACGCGCTGGCCCACGCCGGCGTGGCTGCGGCCGATGGCGGTCGACTCACCGCGCCCATGCCGGGCAAGGTGTTGTCTTTCGCGGTGAAGGCGGGCGACGTGATCAAGAAAGGCCAGGCGCTGGCCGTGATGGAAGCGATGAAGATGGAACACACCATCGCCGCCCCCGCCGACGGCACCGTGGCCGAGTTGCTGTACGCGCCTGGCGACCAGGTGAACGAAGGCGCCGAACTGCTCAAGATCACCACCGCATGAACATCACCATCTGTGTTGCCCAAACCAAAGCCGCTCCCTGGGAAGAGGGCTTTCGCGCCCTGCTGCCCGGTGCCCACGTGAGCACCTGGAAAGCCGGCGACCCGCAGGCCGACTACGCCATCGTGTGGTCACCGCCGCAGGCCTTTCTGGACGAACAGCCCGACCTCAAAGCCATGTTCAACATCGGCGCCGGGGTCGACGCCATCATGAAACTGCGCCTGCCGCCGCAGACCCAGGTGGTGCGGCTGGACGACGCCGGCATGTCGGTGCAAATGGCCGAGTACGTGTGCCATGCGGTCATCCGCCACTTCCGCGAGTTCGACGGCTACGAAGCAGACATCGCTGCCGGCCAGTGGTCGTACCGCAAACCCCGCAACCGAGTCGATTGCCCCGTGGGCGTGATGGGGCTGGGGGTGCTGGGCGAACGCGTGGCAAAGGCTTTGAGCGTGTTCGAGTTCCCGGTGCACGGATGGAGCCGTAGCCCCAAGCAGATCGAGGGCATAACCTGCCATTCGGGCACCGAGGGCTTCAACGCATTCCTTGCAGCGAGCAAGGTGCTGGTCAACCTGCTGCCGCTCACGCCCGACACGCAGGACATCCTCAATCGGGAAACGATGGGCCGCCTGCAGCCCGGTGGCCATGTGGTCAACGTGGCGCGCGGCGCGCATCTGGTGGAAGACGACCTGATCGCCCTGCTCGACAGTGGGCACCTCTCAGGCGCCACGCTCGATGTGTTCCGCACCGAGCCGCTGCCCGCCGACCACCCCTTCTGGCACCACCCCAAAGTCACCGTCACCCCGCACACCTCGGCGCGCACCTTGCGCGACGAGAGCATCGCGCAGATCGCCGGCAAGATCGTGGCGCTGTCGCGCGGCGAGGCGATTGCGGGTGTGGTGCACCGCGATCGCGGCTATTGAAAGCGACATCCCCATGAACATTCCCTCCCGCGTTCGCCTCATCGACGTCGGTCCGCGCGACGGCCTGCAGAACGAAAAGCAGCCGGTGCCCGCCGCCATCAAGATCGAGCTGGTGCACCGCCTGCAGGCCGCTGGCCTCAAAGAGATCGAGGTCACGAGTTACGTGAGTCCCAAGTGGGTGCCGCAGATGGCGGACAACCACGAGGTGATGGCGGGCCTGTCTCGCAAGGGCGGGGTGCGTTACTCGGTGCTCACGCCCAACCTCAAGGGATTTGAAGCGGCGGTGCTCGACAAGCCCGACGAGATCGTGGTGTTCGGCGCGGCCAGCGAGGCCTTCAGTCAGAAGAACATCAACTGCAGCATCGCCGAGAGCATCGAACGTTTTGCTCCGGTGGTGGAAGCGGCCCGCACCGCGGGCATTTCAGTGCGCGGTGCCATGAGCTGCACCGTGGGCTGCCCCTATGAAGGCGAGATAGCGCCTGAGCGTGTGGCGTACCTGGCTGGGCTCATGAAGGGCATCGGCGTGCAGCGCGTGGACGTGGCCGACACCATTGGCGTGGGCACGCCACGCAAGGTACAGGCCGCGCTGGAGGCCACGCTTCAGCACTACGGCATCGACGATGTGTCGGGCCACTTTCACGACACCTACGGCCAGGCGCTGTCCAACACGCTCGCCGCGCTGGAGATGGGGGTCTGGAATTTCCAGTCTTCCGTGTCCGGCCTGGGCGGCTGCCCTTACGCCAAGGGCGCCACCGGCAACGTGGCCACCGAAGACGTGGTGTACCTGCTGCACGGCATGGGTATCGACACCGGCATCGACCTGGATGCGCTGGTGGATGCCGGCGCGTACATCAGCGAGCAGCTGGGCCGGCCCAGTGGCTCTCGCGTGGCGCGTGCCTTGCTGGCCAAAAGGGCGGGTTGAGCGATGGAGCTGCAAGTCTGGTTG
>JANPKR010000213.1:0-4083 GCA_031426175.1 Hydrogenophaga sp.
TGGCCAGACGCCCACCGCGCCGCAATGCGCGTGGCTGGCCTGGCTGCTGTGGCAGGACGGTCGGGCCCGTGTGTCGCCCGCGCAAGGCGGCTGGTTGGTGCGAACGGCAGAGCCGGATGCGTTGCGCGCAGATTGGCTGGCGGATGCCATGGAACACCTGGGCAAGGACCCGGCCTGAGACCGTCTGGCCGGAAGGCCGGAACCACCGCGCAAGAATGCGCTCATTCAGGTTGGGCTTGACGTACGCTTTACCCTGAACCTGTCGGAGAAACCATGAACCGCTTCATCCGCTCAACTCACAAGTCGCTCTCGCACATTCGAAGCCTGACCGCCTTGCTCTGCATGGGCGCGCTGCTCGGTGGCTGCTCGGCGGGCGTGGGTGTCGGCATTCCCATCGGTCCGTTCTCCATCGGTGTGGGAGTCGGCACAGGCGGTGTGAATGCCGGTATCAGCACTGGCGTGGGCCCGGTGGGCGTGGGTGTGGGGGTCAACCAGCGCGGAGCGGTGAGCGCTGGCGCCGGTGTGGGCACCAGCACCCCGATCGGCAACAGCAACGCGCGGGTGGGCGTGGGTGTCGGCACCAGCACCACCATCTACGATCCGGACCGCGAGCACCGCTGAACAGCCACGCATCACAACAAAAAGCCCGCCCGGCTCGCGCCGGACGGGCTTTTTGCTGCAGAGCCAAGGCTCAGACCAGCGTGATCGTCACGTTGATGTTGCCGCGCGTGGCGTTGGAGTACGGGCACACCTGGTGCGCGGTGTCCACCAGGTCTTGGGCCACGGCGCGGTCCATGCCGGGCAGGCTCACGTTCAGACGCGCAGCAATACCGAAGCCGGCCGGGATCGGGCCAATGTCCACCTCTGCGTCGATCGACGCGTCGGCCGGCACCGCCACTGTTTTCATGCCGGCCACGTGTTTCATGGCGCCCATGAAACAGGCGGAATAGCCGGCGGCAAACAGCTGCTCGGGGTTGGTGGCTGCGCCCGAACCACCCATGGCTTTGGGGGGCGAGAGCTTGACATCGAGCATGCCGTCGTCGGAGCGTGATGTGCCTTCGCGGCCGCCGGTGGTGTGGGCGCGTGCGGTGTAGACGACTTTGTCGAGGTTGGTGGGCATGAAGGCTCCTGGTTGAGTTGCTTGCAACAAGCGGGTGGTGAAAGGGGGGGTGAGACGGTGAATGGTCAGGCCGTCAGGCGGTCGCGCAAAGCCTGCACCTGTTGTGTGAGCGCCATCGCCTCGGACAGCTTGCATTGCGAGGCGTCGAGCACGCAGGCCGGAATTCGGGCTGCGCTGGCCTTGAGCCTGCGGCCCGCTGCGGTGAGGCGGATCAGCACCCGGCGCTCGTCCTCGACGTCGCGCAACCGGGTCAGCAGCTCGGCCGACTCCAGGCGTTTGAGCAGCGGGGTGAGGGTGCCGGAGTCCAGGTGCAGCCGCTGGCCCAGATCGGACACCGCAAGTCCATCTTCTTCCCACAGGGCGAGCATGGCGAGGTATTGCGGGTAGGTCAGGCCGATCTCGTCAAGCAACGGTTTGTAGAGCTTGGTCATGGCCAGCGAGGCCGAGTAGAGGGCAAAACACAGCTGGTGGTCGAGTTGCAGGGCTTGTTCGGCTGTCGGTGGCAAACGGGTCGTCATGGCGAGATTATTGAGAACAGTTTAATTGCGTGCAATTGAAATGGGTCAATGGCAGCCCCTCGTGTGGGGGCTTTGCAGGTCGGTGGGCGGAACCCTGCGTCGGCCCGTCAAGAAAAAACCCGCCAGGTCAGGCGGGTTTTGGGTAGGAGCCGAGCGCTTCAGGCGGACGCTGCTGTCTGGCGACGGCGGCGGGCCATGCCCACACCGGCCAGACCGATCCCGAGCAGGGCCAGCATGGCAGGCTCGGGCACGTCGTTGATGGGGCCTTGGGTCAGCAGATCCTGGTTGTCGATGTTGGTGCGGGCGTTGTCTTCCAGCACCACCAGGCCACGCGCCTTCGGACCTGTTCCGTCCCGGCTGAGGCTGGCGAGCCACTCCTGAGCTTTGGTTTTCACGTCACCGCCCGTGACGAGCTGGAAGGCTCCGGTGTCCAGATTTCTGTCGGTCGCGCCGAACGCCAATTCCCACAAGACCACCTGAAACGCTGCGGCCGTGACATCGCTGGTGACTGAGGCGAAGTGGCGGGCCCAGAGTTCGCTGATGGCATCGCTCACTGCACCATACCCTGCACCAGCGATCGACTTCACGGTGTAGGGGTTGTCGAACCCACTGTTGGAATACAGGAAAACATCGGGCTCGAGGCAGAAGCTCAGAAACTCCGTCCAGCTGGTGCCCACGGCAGGGGTCACGTGTTTGTAGTCGAGCACGAACAGGCCGGCCGAAGCGTTGCTGGTGGTGTTGTTGAGCTTGAAGCTGACGTTGGTGAAGAGGCCGTTGTCCGTGCCGGGCGTGAAGACCGTACCGACCTTGTTCTCGACGTTCACTCTGTCTTCAAGCACCAGTGGGGCTGCGTGGACCTGGGTGAGGGCGCCGATGGTGAGAGCCAGTGCGGAAGCGAGGTGCGGGAGTTTCATCGGTTGGCTTTTTGTTGGTGGTTGTGTCAGATGTAACCAAAAGCACAATCCAGGCCACGGCGTGCCTGCTCGGAGGCCGAAGCTGATGTTCGTGGCTTTCAGGGCTTTGAAGCGCGGTCTTCCGTGACAGAACACACGCTCGCTGACTTTCATGGGGAGAGCGCCAGCGGCTGGCTTGCTGGTACCCGACCACCGCTGTCAAAAAATCCGACAGCCCGACACGTGTTCAAGCCATCAAAGGCTCGGCCTGCATCTCTTCGATCTGCTCCACCAGCATGTCGACCTGCCCCTGCCAGTAGTCGCGGCTGCCGAACCAGGGAAAGTTGATCGGGAAGGCCGGGTCGTCCCAGCGGCGCGCGACCCAGGCGCTGTAGTGGATGAGGCGCAGCGTGCGCAGGGGCTCGATCAGTGCGAGCTCGCGCCGGTCGAATGCGCGGAACTGTTCGTAGCCGTCGACCAGTGCGCCGAGCTGTTGTGTCTGCTGGCGGCGGTCACCGCTGAGCAGCATCCAGAGGTCCTGCACGGCCGGGCCGGTGCGGGCGTCGTCCAGGTCCACAAAATGCGGGCCGGCGCCGGGCTGGCCTTCGGGGGTCCAGAGGATGTTGCCGGGGTGGCAGTCGCCGTGCAGGCGGATGCGCCGGATGCTGTCTTCGTCCACCAGCGCGCCAGCCTTGAGCACAGGGTGGGCTTCGATCAGGGCAAGTGCTTCTGCCAGCGCGGCCGACCAAGCGGTTCTCACCTCGGGTGCCACGGCGGCGTGTTCCATCAGCCAGTCACGAGGCTCGTGAGCGAAGCCGGCGGCGTCCAGCGCCGGACGCACCTTGAAAGGCTGGGTCGCCCCCACGCTGTGGATGCGCGCCAGAAAGCGGCCGATCCATTCCAGCACCTCGAAGTTGTCGAGCTCGGGCCGGCGCCCGCCGCGCCGCGGGCTCACCGCAAAGCTGAAGCCGCCGAAGTGGTGCAGGGTTTCGCCCTGCACACGCAGCGGTGGCACCGCGGGTATCTCGGCCGCCACCAGCTCTTCGGCGAAGGCGTGTTCTTCAGCAATCTGAGCATCGGTCCAGCGATCGGGGCGGTAGAACTTGGCGACCACTTGCGCTTGCCCATCCACTGGCGACTCGAGGTGGATCTGGTACACGCGGTTCTCGAAGCTGTTGAGCGCGGCCATGCGCCCGTCGCCCCACAGGCCAATGCTGGCCAGCGCGTCCTGCACCACATCGGGGGTGAGGACGCTGTAGGGGTGGGTGCTGGGGTGGTCGGAGGTCATGGGCCATTGTCACCGTTGCACGCATGTCCATCGGCGTTGCACACCTATCATCGACCCATGGCCAAACCGAAAACGTCACCCCGCCCGGTCCCCACGCTGCAAGAGCAACTGCCGGAGCTGCGCGAAGGCCAGTCGGTGGCCCTGTTGCAGGAGCTGCACATCCTCACCCGCGAGGGCAAGCTCAACCAGGACACGCGCCGCAAACTCAAGCAGGTCTACCACCTGGTGCAGTTCATCGAACCGCTGCTGGCCGAGGTGCTGGCC
>JANPKR010000214.1:0-12544 GCA_031426175.1 Hydrogenophaga sp.
CGGCCGCCAGGTCGACGGGACAAAGCTCCATTGGAATCTTGGCGAGCGCAGCAAAGAGCCGGACCTTGTAGCAGTTGCCTGAAAGTTCGACGTCGTAAAGCTTGATCATGGTTAGGTCCTCACAGCAGTTGATTGAACTCAAGCACGTTGCCGTCCGGGTCCCGAATAAACAGGCCCACGCGACGGGGCCCTATCGGTTCGGGCCCTTCCGTGATGACGATCCCGGCAGCATTGAGCCAAGTCACAAGTGCATCGAGATCTTCCACAACGAACGCAACATGGGTGATGCCGGGCAACTTCACCGGCTCGTCCTGCAGCACGTTTTTTGCGTCTTTGCATGCTGTGCCATTGAAGACCAGGTTGATACGGACACCTGCGGGCGTTGCCATCTCGTTTGCGTAGTCATCGAAGCGGAGCTCCTCGCGAAAACCAAGGCGCTCGTAGAAGCGTCTGGCTCTCTCGGGATCCGACACTCGAATGCCAACGTGTTCGTATGCCGTGGCGTGGGCGGGGCAGATAGATTGGGTAGGTGGTGTGTTGTTCATGTGCCTATGATCTTTATCGCGGCATATAAAATAAATAGACCGGATCGCACATGACAACTGCGATAAACGCACCAATCTGAATGTGATGGACAAACTCAGGGCAATCTCGACGTTCGTACGAATCGTCGACACCGGTAGCCTGACTGCAGCTGCGGAAGCAGCTGGTATTTCGCTCACGTCGGTGGTGCGCTCGCTGGCTGCGTTAGAGCAGTCGCTCGGTATCCGGTTGCTGAACCGGACCACACGACGACTGTCGCTGACCCCAGAAGGTCGTGACTATGCTGAACGGTGTCGCCAGATCCTTGCCGCAGTGAGTGAAGCCGATGCAGCTTTGAGTGCTCAGCAGGGCGCCCTGAGTGGACGACTGGTGTTCACTGCTCCCGTCACTTTCGGCCGGCTGCACGTAGCTCCACTCATTACGTCATTCCTCAAGCAGCATCCGGATGTGTCCGTGGAGCTGCTTTTGCTTGACCGCGTGGTAGACCTGCTCGAAGAAGGGCTCGACCTTGCGGTGCGGATCGGGGTGCTGCCGGACTCGCCACTCGTGGCAGTCCCGATCGGCACGGTCCGGAGAGTTTGCTGTGCCAGCCCTGGCTACCTACGCCGACAAGGCACGCCGCGGGAGCCACGGGACCTGCTAGATCACAGGTGTATAGGTTTCAAAGGCAGTGGCCCAAATTCTGACTGGCATTTCAACGTTGCGGGCCGCATCGTCAAGTTACCTGTAAAGCCGGTGTTCATTACCAACCAGATCGAAACCTCCATTGACGCCTGTGTCGCTGGGATCGGGTGTGCGTCGCTGTTGCATTACCAAGCTCGCGCAGGCCTCGAGTCGGGTACGTTGAAGACAGTGCTTCGAAACTACGAAGTTGAGCCGCTGCCAGTGAACATCCTTTACCGGCCAGACCGCCTGATGCCGACACGCGTGCGCGCGCTTCTCGACTGGTTGGTACCGCGTCTGCGCGAGAGTCTGTCCGCTGCGCCCGCAGGATGAATAGCGCTCTCTCATTCAGTCAAAGCATCAGGCTCTGAAACGAAACGCTGCGCGCGTCGGTGGTGTTGCAAGTCAGTCTGAGCACCAAGCACAGCCCGGGGTGATCCTTCGATACAAAACAGTTTTCCCAGATCACCTTCACCTGAAGTGATCAGTCCTCATGGAAGATCCACGAGAGGTCTGACTTTCGGGTCAGTCTGCTCTAGCCGGTTAGAAGTCGCCAGCCAGCAAAACCCAAGTGAGTCGATGCGTGAGCAACCATCGCTGCTTCCAAGTTATGGCGCCAGAACAGCCAGCCAAAGAGGAGGCCACCCAGAGTGTTCAATAAAAGCGTTCGCGCGGCGATGGCCAAAGTTAGTTCCAGTTGTGACACCACCACCGGCAAGTGGCCAGCAGCGAATATCAACGCGGCCACAATGATCGCTATGGGCAAGCAAAGCCCTCTTCCCCGCGATCGCAGCAACGGCGCCAGCGCCCATGCGACCAGGCTCATGACACCCCAACGCAGCATCACCTCCTCAGCAACGCCACCGTACAACATGCCCATGACTGTCGAGGCTGCACCGTGTGCAGACCCTTCTACCAAAGCTTGCCACGCTGGCCCCAGGAGCGGCGCAGTGACGCTGTCTGCAGCTGCCAAAGCGAAGCCCAACGCAAGACCATAGCTACCAGCCCGAGCTGCCGTGCTGGCAAAGCCCGCCGCAGATGCCGTGCCCGCCAGTACGCTGTGCAGGCCAACCCGATGCGCGAGAGCTGCACCGATGATCGCAGCAAGGAGCACCAGCACGCTCGGGTTGATCAATAACAAACCCTTTTGCGCCAATGGCGATAGGGCTGCCAATTCGGGAGCCTTGTCCAGCAGCGAGTCAGGTAAGGGCCCTATCAGCAGAGAGAGCACGCCGATGATGCCCAGAAGCGCAATGGGCCAGGCGCGACGCGCCAGGGATGGCAGTGTTCCTTTGGTCTCAATTGTCTTCATCGATGGACTTCTAGATCGCTGGCTTGCTGCGCGGCGCTCTTAACTTGGGCACGTACGAACCCATGTACGCAGCGTATGCCGTGCTCACGGACACAGATCGACTCCAATTCCGGATTGCATGGTATTGCTTGGCTAAGTACCTTGGTCAGCAGGGCCGGTGGACTGCAGTTCAAGAAACTTGCTTAATATACGAATCATATACAATTCGTATATGGGAATTGTCAACATTGACGAAGAGCTTCACGATCAACTGCGCAGAGCAAGCACCGTGTCATGCAGGTCCATCAACGCACAGGCGACCTTCTGGATCAAGGTTGGGATGCTGTGCGAGATGAATCCCACGGCAAGCTTCAACGACATCATCGCGCGCGAAATGGAGACAGCGGGTGTCACGCCGAGGCCGCTCTCATCGAAGAGCCCATGATCAAGAAACCATCCGAGCTCGCGCTCATGGCGGAGTCCGGCCGCCTGCTGGCAGAGGTGTTCCAACACCTTGACCAAATCGATCTGATCGGCATGTCAACCTTGCAGGTCAATGACCTCGTCGATGAGTTCATCGTCCACACGCTTGGTGCCCGCCCTGCCAGCAAGGGACAGTACGGATACGAATTCGCCCTGAATTCATCGCGTAACCACGTCGTCTGTCACGGCGTACCGTCGTGTTCAGAGGTCATCAAGGACGGTGATATCGTGAATTTCGACATCACCCTGGAGAAGGGTGGATTCATCGCGGACTCCAGCAAGTCCTACTTGGTGGGTGCTGTTTCTGACGAAGCGAGGAAGCTTGTCCAGACTGCGCACGAGGCGATGTGGAAGGGCATCCGTGCCGTACGACCAGGAGCCACCCTGGGTGATATCGGGTACGCGATTCAGAGACATGCTCGGCGCAACGGCTGCTCGGTCGTTCGGGAATACTGTGGACACGGCATCGGCAGAGACATGCACGAGGAACCTCAGGTGCTGCATTACGGCAAGCCCCGAACCGGCTTGCGCTTGCGCGAGGGTATGGTCTTCACCATCGAGCCGATGCTCAACCAAGGGGGTGCGGCCGTTCGCACCGAGAACGATGGATGGACCGTGGTGACGGTTGACGGCCTGCTATCGGCGCAGTTCGAACACACCGTTGCGGTCACGAGCAATGGAGTCAAGGTCCTCACGCTACGGCCGGACGAAATTGTTTCCACCTGAGATTTTCAGTTCCACAGATCCTGGTATCAGGCGCAAGACGCGAGCGTGCGCGTGATGACGCTTGTCTAGAGGGCACGTTCATTTGTGAGAGGGTCTGGAACAACACGTTGTCGAGTTGTTGAGGCGGAGCAAAGCGCTGCTGCAGAAGTTGAAGGCGTCCTACACGCCCAATGCCTGCAGCACCTGATGCGCGACCGACACTCGGTCTGCCACTGGAAAGTTTCGGTTGGCCAGGATCACAAATGCCACCTGCCGTTGCGGAACGAGCGCCACGTAAGCCCCGAAGCCAGAAGTCGAGCCAGTCTTGTTCAGTAGCAGTGAAACCATTGGCGTGGCAGAGCGCAGCAGCGCCTTGGCAGGCTGCGGCTGCAGAACCGTGATGGGTCCGTTGCCCTGCTGCAGGTCGGGCAACGACCACGGTGGCGCATACATCTCCCAGCCCATGCCTTGCTGCATAGGTCCAATTTGGTAACGTGGCGTGGTGGTGACGGCCAGGGCCTGTCGAAGTGCGGGAGGCATGCGGTCGTGGTCGAGGACGGCCTGCAGGAATCGGAGCATGTCGCTGGCGCTGGACTTGATGCCATACGCCTGGGCATCGAACGCGCCGGGGTTGACGCGCACCTGCCGCTGGTTTTTGTCGTGTCCCCACGCATAGCGGTGTATGTGTGCCCTAGGCACACTCGTGAAGGTGCTGCCCAAACCCAGCGAGGCCAGCATGAGCTCGCTCAGCTCAGTGAAGTCCCTCCCTATGGCCGTGGCCGCGGCATGCCCCAGCAGACCGATGCTGGGGTTGGAGTAGCGCCGAACAGTACCCGGCGCAGCGTCGGGCTCGAATGACGCCAGCCAGGCGATAGCCTGGTCGCTGGTGTTCACGCCATCGGGAAACTGCAGCGGCAAACCACCAGCGGTGTATGTGGCCAGGTGCAGAGGCGTGGCCTGGCCGATGGGCGTGCCACGCAGCGCCTGCACCACCTCACCAACCGGCTGCTCCAAACCCATACGACCCTGCACCTGCGCCAAGCCCGCCAGTAGGGACGTGAAGCACTTGCTGATGGAGCCCAGCTCGAAGAGGGTGTCGGGCGTGACCGCGCTGCCACCCTGTAGCGCGGTGCTGCCCAGGGTAAGGAAGTACGGCCTTCCTTCGAACAGCAGGCCCACCACCAGTCCCGGTATGTCGTGGGTGCGGGCCAGCGGCCCACAGGTATTGGCCAACAGCGACTCCACCTCGGCCGTACGGCCGGGGCTGCGGGCGAACGCAGGCGCTGCCAACGCAGCGGCGGCCAGCACCAAGCGTCGACGAGATAGGGAAGTAATGCTGTCGAGAGTCATGACGGTAGCTTTGCGATCACCTTGATCTCGAACTGGAAGCCGAACAGCCAGGTAACGCCAACACCAGTGAGAGTCGGGTATGGGGCCTCACCCCAGTGCTCCTGAACCACAGGCCAAGCCACCTCGAAGTTCTGTTCCGGGTTCACCATGAACACCGTCACATCGATGACGTCTCGGAAGCTGCAGTTGGCGGCCGAGAGGATGTCATCGAGATTCTTGAAGGCCAACCGGACTTGCTCGGGGAGGTCAGGCTCCGGTGAGCCGTCGTCTCGGCTGCCGACCTGACCGGACACGAAAAGAAAGCCGTTCGATCGGATCGCCGGCGAATAGCGGTTGCGCTCGTACAGAGCGGATCGGGAGATGGGCATCACAACGTCTCGGTGACTGGTCATGGCAAGGATGCAGGGGTTGGTTGCTGGGACCTGCAATGTAGAAGCACTTCGCGCCAAGATAAACACGCCGATCCTGCAATCACTGTTTGTCAAATCAGAACAATGAACGGAGATTGAGGGGTTCCTGCGGACTTTCCGATGCCGCGTGGCCCATCGCCTACGTGGGGGAGGCACACACCTGCGTCTGCAGGGTACTCAGGATCACTGCTGGCTACACAACGATTTCAATAGCTCCTAGATGAAGGCTTGTTTATCTTCCTCCGCTTGCTGGAGCCTGTTCGCGGAAGAACACATAGCCGCCATGAAGGAAGCGGTTGTCACGAAACTCGCCGTCGGCTGTAAAGCCGGTGTCGTCGAGGTAGGAGATCCGGTTGCCTTTGACCCAGTAGCGGCCCTGGTAGGCATGCTTTCGTTGACCGCGTTGTTCGTCATAGCGACCATTGGGCAAGAGCTCATGGCGGATCTGGCCGTCTGCGGTGACCCACATTCCGAGGTGCGGGTGACGCCTGGGGTCATCGTGGTCATTCGGACCCGGATCGACATTCCTCGACTGCGCACCGGGTTGAGCGTGTGCTGGGAGCAAGGCAGACAGCACCAAGAGGGTTGCGCTCAGCGCGAGGCGCAACGTGCCCCGCCTGTTGCCAGACAGGGTGGTGCCTGCGGGCATGAAATGCGTGGTGGTGTTCATGGTCGGTTCGCCACAGCCAGGCCCCGCTCGACCAACAACTCCTGAAGCGCTTGCGAGGCCTCGATCGCGCGTGGGAAGCCTGCGGGCACGGTGACCAGGTAGATCACTTCTTTCAGTTCTTCAGGCGACACCCCCGCGTCCAGGGCATACCCAGCGTGCGTTTTGTAGAAACCGCGCAAGCCGAGCGCGGCAAACGCCGCGGTGGCCGACAGCTGGCGTGTGCGAGCGTCCAACACCTGCCGACCCCAAACGTCGCCCAGGGCATAGCTCGCGGTGGACTCCGCCAGGAAAGGGAACTCCCGGCGCATGGCCTCAAAAACCGGCTGAGGCTTGCCACGATTCAGGTCCGAGAGCACTTCCATGCCGCGTTGAAAACGCGGATTCATGGCGGAGGTGTCTGCCGGTGCGCCTGTCACGATCGTCGGCTTCTCTGTGCTGCCGATGATCGGTTTGGCCTGAGCGAGCGCCCCGACGCTGGCGGCGCTGAGCGTGATTGCAAGGAGCAGTGAGCTTGGCTTGAAGGGAAGACTTTGCATGAAGCACTCCTGTGAAGAAAGGGATGAGCAGCCAGTCTAGGAATGAAGAGAGGTGGCGGATGACCCAAGACTGGGACGTGATTGCCCGTTTCTCCAAGTGAGAAGAAATGCGCAACGCGGTTGTGGAATTGAGCAATCCCGGGTCTTCCTCGCCACCTATCGTGGAGCTCCCTTTCGTCATTCCTTTTTTCAACCATGAACACATCTCTCGAAAACTCAACCCCATTGGTCGTGGCCATCACCGGAGCCAGCAGCGGTATCGGGGCCGCCACCGCGCGCGTGCTTGCGGCGCGGGGCGCCAAGGTGGTGCTCGGCGCGCGCCGCCTGAAGCGGCTGGAAGAACTGGCCACACAAATCAGGGCCAACAACGGCGTGGCCGACACACGCGTGCTGGATGTCACCGAGCACGCATCTGTGGAGAACTTTGTGGCCGAGACCATTGCGCTGCACGGCCGTATCGATGTGCTGGTGAACAATGCCGGCGTGATGCCACTTTCCCGCATGGATGTTCTGCAGGTAGCCGAATGGAAGCGGACCATGGACGTGAACGTCATGGGCGTTCTCCATGGCATCGCTGCTGCGCTGCCTCGCATGCAAAGCCAGGGCAGCGGGCACATCGTCAATGTGGCATCCATCGGTGCGCACCGCAGTTACCCTGGCGCTGGCGTCTATTGCGCGAGCAAGTTCGCTGTCTGGGCCATCAGCGATGCGCTTCGACAGGAACTGGTCGACGAGAACATCCGTGTGACCACGGTGTCGCCTGGCACCACCGAGTCCGAGCTCGCAGAACACATCTCCGACCCCGCGGCAGCTGAGGCCATGCGGGTATTTCGCGCCATCACCATCGCACCCGAGGCGATTGCAGAAGCCATTGCCTACGCCATTTCACAACCGGCGGCGGTGTCGATCAGCGAGCTGGTCGTACGACCCACTCGAAGCGCCGACTGAAAGCTTCAACGCGAGTCGTCAGTGAACGCGTTCGCCCAACAGGCGAACGCGGTCGCGGCCGGGCGGCGCGCCAAACATGCGCGCGTACTCCCGGCTGAACTGCGACGGACTCTCATATCCCACATGACGCGCCACCACAGCAGCGCTGGCGCACTCGGCGAGCATCAGGCGGCGGGCCTCCTGCAGGCGCAGCTGCTTCTGATACTGGATGGGCGTGAGCGCAGTGACAGCCTTGAAGTTCTGGTGCAGGGAGGATTCGCTCATGTGAACCGCCTTGGCCAGATCGGCCACCCGCAGCGGCTCGCGGTAGCGGTCCCGCATCCATGAGATCACCCGGGCGACCCGTTGGTCGTAGCTGTCCGGCGTGGCTGTGCGGGCCAGTCGCCAACCATTGGGTGAAGTGAGCAATCGGTACAGGATCTCACGCTGGATCAGCGGCGCCAAAGCCGGCACATCGGCCGGTGTATCGAGCAAACGGATGAGTCGGTACGTCGCCTCGAGCAGTTCCGCCGAGCTGTCTTCCGTGTACATGCCCGAAGGGCTCCCTGCGTTGGGTGGCTCGGGCGGTCGGCCAATGTCCAGCAGCAACGACGCGATCTTCTGCGCCGACACCGACAAGGCGATGCAGAGATACGGCTCGATCGGATTCGCCTCAAGCACCTGACCCGTCATTGGCAGGTCTTGCGACACCACGAGGTGCCGCATGGGCCCGTAGTTCAAAACCTGATCGCCGATCAGCACACGCTTGCTGCCCTGAACAATCAAACAAAGGGACGGCTCGTACAGGGAAAACAGAGGCTCATTGGGGCGATCAAACCGGTAGAGCTGCAAGCCCGAAACACAGGTCGCGTTGGCGCCCTGCCTCGGGGCAAGACGCAGCACACGTTCCACCATGGAATCTTGAACAATCAGGGTCATGTCACATCCTCCATCAAGTGCCCAGTCGACGTCGGTCACAGCCCAAGCGTACAAGTTCCCGACCAGACACCACCTCCGTTGGACGATCCGGCAAGAGGTTCGTGCGTTTGGGCAATCCCTGAGCACCCCAATGACAACGCAAGCGCAACGCCGATGGCCAGATCAACGGGCTGCTCCACGTGGCTCTTGCGGAGCAGTGTCTGTCCATGCCTGTTGTCGGTACGTCATCATGAATCCATCCACCTCAAGGCTTGAAGAATGACCTTCTTTGGTACCTTGAAGCAGGCGTCGGCATGGCCCTTGGGCTCAATGGCGGAAAAGCCGCCTGATGCAACGGAAAACCCATGGACTGAGGAAAGAGGCGAAAGCCATGGTTCCGACCCAGAGCCTGAAGAAGAGCATGCCTGCTACCTGGACACCACCGAGGGCCACCACAAGAAGACAAAGCATTGCACTTCCAGAGACGATGACACCCGCGGTCGTCAACGCCTGCTCCACATCGAACGCGCGACGTGCCAGCCCATGTGTATCGGTGCTCATACAGCAGGATCCTCCTCCCAGTCGGGAGGATCAGTCGAAAGCACCGTGCTGCCAAGATGCCGCGTTGTTGCATCCATCTGGACAATATGGAATTGCTGTTTGCAGTCAAGCATTGGCGTCGCCCAGCCGATTCTCGGAGTCGCGTTTTTGGGTGCTGAACCTAGGCCCCCCAGCCTCCTCCAATGGCCCGAACCAGCCGCACCGTGGCCTGCTGCTGCGCCGCCTCCACGCGTTGCGCCTGGCGGCGATTGATGAGCTCGTTGCGGCGAGCGTCCAGCAGCTCCAGCTGACTCACCAGGCCGTTGCGGTAGCGCGTTTCCGAGATTGCGCTGGCGCGCTGCGCGGCGTTCACGGCACGACCTTGCGCCAGCGACTGCTGCTGCAGCAGGCGCAGCGCCGAGAGCTGGTCTTCCACTTCACGCAGCGCGTTGAGCACCTGGCCGCGGTAGCTCGCGGCCGCCGCGTCAAACTGCGCCTGTGATCCCTGGACACCGGCATCGCGCCGCCCGCCGTCGAACAGCGGCATGGACAACAACGCTCCGACCCCCCAGGCCCGCGCAGACCACTTGAAGAGGTCGCCCAACTCGGGCGACGCGAAGCCCGCCGCGCCGGTGAGCGACACGCTGGGGAACCACGCTGCCTGCGCCACGCCCACGCGGGCTTGCGCAGCCAGCAGCGACGCCTGCGCGGCAGCCACGTCGGGTCGGCGCGCCAGCACGGTGGCGGGAACGCCGGAGGGAATCACTGGCAGCGTGCGCACCGCCGTGTCGGGCGTGAGCGCAAAGTCCGACGCCGGTTCACCCAGCAGCACGGCCAGCGCGTGTTCGAGCTCGGCGCGCGCGCGGTCCAGCGCAAACACCTCGGCCTCGGTTGCGGCGAGTTCGGTCTCGATGCGGATCACGTCAAGTTCGGCAACATCGCCGGCATCGAAGCGGCGTTGGGTGAGCCGCAGCGTGTCGGCATAAGCCGTGGCGGTTTCCTGTATCAGCGCGCGCTCGGTGTCGGTAGCGCGAAGCGCCAAGTAGGTTTGTGCCACTTCGGCTTGCACCAGCAGGCGCGTGCTTTGCAGCAAGGCTTCGCGCGATTGCGCGTCGAGCGCGGCCGCGTCCTGGGCTCGCGACAAGCGTCCGAACAGGTCGGGCTCGTACGACAGGCTCAAGCCAGTCTGGAGCAGCGTGGCCGGGGTCGACCCACTGGCCGTGTTGGCACCAGCTCCGCGATCGGCAGAAGCGCTGACCCCAATCTGCGGAGCGCGGTCGGCTTGCGCACCGCGCACCAAAGCGCGGGCCTGGGCCAGCCGCGCCGCGGCTTCCTGAATTCCGGTGTTGCCCGAACCCGCACGTTCGACCAATTGATCGAGCACCGGGTCGTTGAAGGCTTTCCACCAGGTGCCGCGGCTTTGCGCCTCGGCGGGCTGGGCGATGGTCCATTGCTCGGTCTGGGGCACGGGTTCCTTGGTCTGTTCCTTGAACTGGGGTGCCACCTCCACCGACGGCGGCAGGTTCGGCAGCGCGGTGGCGCAGCCCGCGAGCACCAGGGCGGCGGTCAAAGGCAAAAGGCGATGAAAAAGTTGCATGAGATGTCCTTCAGTGGATCAGCGGAGCGGAAGGCACGGGGCGGGCGTTGCCGCCACTGGCGAAACCTTCAGCGTGCGGAACTTCGCCGTGCTGGCGCAGCGGTCGGTTGCCCGCGAGCGCGCGCAGCAGCACATAAAACACCGGCGTGAGGAACAGGCCGAAGGCGGTCACGCCGATCATTCCGGCGAACACGGCCACGCCCATGGCCGAACGCATCTCGGCGCCCGCGCCGGTGGCCAGCACCAGCGGCAGCACACCCATCACAAAAGCCAGCGAGGTCATGAGGATGGGGCGCAGGCGCAGGCGGCTGGCTTCGATGGCGGCCTGCACCGGCGTGCGCCCGGCAAACTCCAGTTCACGCGCGAACTCCACGATCAGGATCGCGTTCTTTGCCGACAGCCCCACGAGCACGATCAGCCCGATCTGCGTGAACACGTTGTTGTCACCACCGTCCAGCCAAACGCCGGTCATGGCGGCGAGCAGGCCCATGGGCACGATCAGGATGATGGACAGCGGCAGCGTGAGGCTCTCGTACTGCGCAGCCAGCACCAGGAAGACCAGCAGGATGGCGAGCGGGAACACCCACAGCGCGGAGTTGCCGGCCAGGATTTCCTGGTAGGTGAGCTCGGTCCACTCGAAGCCGATGCCTTGCGGCAGTGTTTCGGCGGCGATGCGCTCGATGGCGTCCTGCGCCTGGCCTGACGAGAAGCTGGGCGCAGGTCCCCCGTTGATGTCGGCCGAGAGGTAGCCGTTGTAGCGCATGGCGCGCTCGGGGCCGAAGCTCGAATTCACCTTCATCAGCGCGGAGAGCGGCACCATCTCGCCCGAGGTCGAGCGCACCTTGAGCAGGCCGATGTCTTCGGCGCGCGCGCGGTACGGCGCATCGGCCTGGGCGCGCACACTGTAGGTGCGGCCGAACTGGTTGAAGTCGTTCACGTACAGGCTGCCGAGGTAGATCTGCATCGTGTCGAAGATGTCGGTCACCGGCACGCCGAGCTGGCGCGCCTTGGTTCGGTCGATGTCGGCGTAGAGCTGAGGCACGTTGACCTGCCAGCTCGTGAACATGCCAGCGAGTTCGGGCGTCTGATAGGCCTTGGCCATGAAGGCTTTCACGGCCGCGTCCATGGCTTCATAGCCGAGCGAGGCCTTGTCTTCGAGCTGCAGCTTGAAGCCACCCGTGGTGCCCAGGCCCGCCACCGGCGGCGGCGGGAACATCACGATGAAGGCGTCCTGAATTTCACCGTAGGCCTGGTTGAGCTGACCCGCCACCGCGCCACCGCTCTGGTCGGCGCGCTGGCGCTCGGCAAAGGGCTTGAGCGTGGCGAACACGATGCCGGAGTTCGAGCTGTTGGTGAAGCCGTTGATGGACAGACCAGGGAACGCGATGGCGTCCTCCACGTTCGGGTTCTGCTTTGTGATTTCGCCCATGCGCTGGATCACGTCTTCCGTGCGGTCCAGCGTGGCGCCGTCGGGCAATTGCGCGAAGCCGATCAGGTACTGCTTGTCCTGCGCCGGCACGAAGCCGCTGGGCACAGCCTTGAACAGGCCGAAGGTCACGCCCACCAGCGCAAGGTAGATCACCAGCATCAGCGCCTTGCGCGAGATGACGTTCTTCACGCCACCGCTGTAGGCCTCGGAGCCGCGGTGAAAGAAGCGGTTGAAGCCGCGGAACAGGCCGCCAAAGATGCGGTCCATGCCGCGCGTGAGCGCGTCCTTGGGCTGGTCGTGGCCGCGCAGCAGCAGGGCGGCGAGCGCGGGCGAGAGCGTGAGCGAGTTGATCGCCGAGATCACGGTGGAGATCGCGATGGTCACCGCGAACTGCTTGTAGAACTGACCCGAGAGGCCGCTGCTGAAGGCCAGTGGCACGAACACCGCGACCAGCACCAGGGCGATGGCGATGATGGGGCCCG
>JANPKR010000215.1:0-13068 GCA_031426175.1 Hydrogenophaga sp.
CCGATCGTGGTGGAAAACCTCTCTGCCTATGTGCGCTGGCAGGCCAACGAACTCAACGAGACGGGATTCCTCAATTCGCTCGCACAACGCACCGGGTGCGGACTGCTGGTGGACGTGAACAACATCTACGTCAACGCGCTCAACGACCGCCTTCAGGGCTCCACCGCAGACCCCCTGGCGACCTGCATGCTCTGGCTCGACGACATCCACCCACAGGCCGTGGCCGAGCTGCACCTGGCCGGCCACGTGGACTGCGGCGACATCGTGATCGACGACCACGGCAGCCGTGTGGTGCCTCAAGTCTGGGCGCTTTACCGACACGCGCTGCTGCGTTGTGGGCCGATGCCGACCTTGATTGAATGGGACACCGATGTGCCCGATTTGCGGGTGCTTCTGGACGAGGCCGACACGGCCCGCAGCCACGCCCTTCCCCGGTTGGAAACAGTGACCCCATGAACACGCTGGCCCTGCAACAACAAGCCCTGCTGGACGCGCTCTTTGCCCGGCCCGGCAGCGGCGGGGCCATGAGCGCCCTGCTGCAACTCCATGCGCTGCTCAAGCCCCAGTCGGCCCGGGGCCTCATGGCGTACCAGGCCAACGGCCACGCGCTCGCCGAACGCAGCCTGCTCGCCGCCTTCCCGGTGATCGCGCAGTTGATCGGGTTGGAAAACTTCGATGCCCTGGCGCGCGACCTCTGGCACAGCCACCCTCCGCTGCACGGTGATGTGGCCCGATGGGGTGACGCATTGCCCGCCTTTCTGGCGGCCAATGAACAAGTGATCGATGTGCCCTACCTGGCGGATGTGGCCCGCGTGGAATGGGCACTGCACAGCGCAGCCGGCGCTCCCGACGCGCAGACCGATCTTCAAAGCTTCGCGCGTCTGTCCACCGAAGACCCCGACGGCCTCACACTGGTGGTTGCACCCGGCACCGCGGTGATCACCAGCCCCTGGCCCGTGGCCAGCCTGATCACCTCGCACACAGAGAACCAGCCCAGCCTGGATGAAGCAGGCCGTCGCGTTCGCAGCCGCACGAGCGAAACCGCCCTGGTCTGGCGGCAAGGCTTCCGCCCATGCATCTCGCCCTGTTCACCCGAAGCCGCCGGCGTACTCCTGGCCTTGCTCAATGGCGAGCCCTTGCCGGAGGCCCTCGCCCAGGGCGGCTCCGATTTCGATTTTTCCGACTGGCTCACCTCGTCCGTGCAGAGCGGCCTGGTGATCGGCGTCGCCAGCGCAATGGCCCGACAGCAACCCACCGAAGAAACACCATGAACCCACCCACCCTGCTGCAACGCGGCCACTCGCTCTGGTCGTTCGTCAACCATGCGCTGGACAGCGCGCAACCGCTGGCCGCGCTCAGCGCGCGCGTGTACCTGGCCCAGGCCTTCTTCCTCTCGGGGCTGACCAAGATCCGCGACTGGGAAACCACGATCCTCTTGTTCACCGAGGAGTACAAGGTGCCCCTGCTCTCGCCCCAGTTGGCCGCCGTGTCAGGCACAGCGGGTGAGCTGTCGCTGCCGGTGCTTTTGCTGCTGGGCCTGGCAGGGCGCTTTTCGGCACTCGGCCTGTCGGTGGTGAACGTCGTGGCCGTGATCAGTCTGGCCGACATCGCGCCCGCCGCGCTGCAGCAGCACATCACCTGGGGCGTGCTGCTGGCCGCGCTGGCTTTGTATGGTGTGGGCAAATGGTCGGTCGATGCCCTGTGGCTGCAGCCCAGACTCAACCGCACCCGGGCAACGGGCATGGCCTTGAACTAAGCTCCCACAGGTCCATCGAAAGCCATCGAATCCCCACGGAGACAACGCCTTGCCCCATCCCACCGCACCTCTCTCCCGCCGCCAGCTGCTGCTCGCCGCCAGCGCCGTCTCCCTGACGCCGGCCTGGGCCCAGTCGGGCTGGCCGGCCATCGAACAGGCCGCGCGCGGCCAGACCGTGTTCTGGAACGCCTGGGCCGGTAGCGAACAAACCAACGCCTACCTGCAGTGGGTGGCGCAGCAGGTGCAGGCGTCGTTTGGTGTGAAGCTGCAGCACGTGAAGATCACAGACACCGCCGACGTGGTCAAACGCGTGCGCGCGGAAAAGGCCGCGGGCCGCAAGGAAACCGAGGGCACGGTGGACCTTGTGTGGATCAACGGCGAGAACTTCGCGGCCATGAAGCGCGAGGGCTTGCTGTTCGGGCCGTACGCCGAAGCCCTGCCCAATTTCAAGCTGGTCGACGTGGCCGGCAAGCCCACCACGTTGAACGACTTCTCGGTGCCCACCGAGGGCATGGAGTCGCCCTGGGGCATGGCGCAGTTCACCCTGTTTGCCGACAGCAAACGCCTGCCGCAGCTGCCGCAAAACATGCAGGCCCTGCTGGCGCTGGCCCGCGCCCAGCCCGGGCGCATCACCCACCCGCGCCTGCCCGACTTTCATGGCACCACCTTCATCAAACAAGCGCTCGTCGAGTTCGCGCCCGACGCCAAGGCGCTGGCGCAGCCCGTGACCGACACCGCCTTCGCCGCGCAGACCACCGCGCTCTGGCCGTTTCTCGACGCGCTGCGCCCGCACCTGTGGCGCGCGGGCAGACAGTTTCCGCAAAACGCCGCTGCCGTGCGCCAGATGATGGCCGACGGTGAGCTGCTGCTGGCCATCACCTTCAACCCCAACGAAGCCGCCAACGAGATCGCTGCCAAACGCCTGCCCACCTCGGTGGTGAGCTGGCAGTTTGAGAAAGGCACGATCGGCAACACGCACTTTGTGGCCATCCCGTACAACGCGCGCGCCAAGGCCGGTGCCCAAGTGGTGGCCAACTTCCTGCTTTCGCCTGCCGCGCAGGCGCGCAAGGCCGACCTCACCCACTGGGGCGACCCGACCGTGCTCGATGTCTCCCGCCTGAGCGCCAGCGACCGCGCGCTGTTCAAGACCGGTGACCTGCCCGGTCTGGTGGTCAAAGGAGCACCCACGCTGCCCGAACCCCACGCCTCCTGGGTCGATCCGCTGGAGAAGGAGTGGGCACGCCGATACGGTGTGTGATGCGTGTGTTGTCGGCCGCACCGCTTCGGTATCTGGGTGCTGGCGCCTTGCTGGTCTTGGCCGCTGTGCCGCTGCTGTGGACCGCGCTGGAGGCGCTCAAGACCGGCAGCAACACCGCGGCGTGGAGCGCGCTCGTGCAGGACCCTGCGCTGGCCCACGCCACCCTGCTCACGATGTGGACAGGCCTGGCCTCCACGCTGCTGGCCTGGTGGGGCGCGGCCCTGCTGCTGGCGCAGGGGTTCGTGCGCCAGCGCCTCGCGCGCCTGCTGCGCGGCCTGCCGCTGATGCTGGCCACACCGCACGCTGCGCTGGCCATCGGTTTTCTGTTTCTGCTCGCGCCCAGCGGCTGGCTGCTGCGCGCGTTCTCGCCCTGGCTCACCGGGTTTGACAGCCCCCCGCCCTGGCCCACCACGCAAGACCCCTGGGGCCTGGGCCTGATCGCGGCACTCGTCATCAAGGAGATCCCGTTTCTGCTCTGGACCGCCGCCACCCAGCTGCAGCGCGACGATGTGCGCCAACGCTGGCGCGCTGAACACGCGCTGGCACAAACACTGGGCTATTCCCCACGCCGCGCCTTCTGGCTGGTGCTCTGGCCCCAGCTCGCCACGCGCCTGCGCTGGCCATTGCTCGCGGTGCTGGCCTACGGGCTCACCGTGGTCGACATGGCCCTCGTCATCGGCCCGGCCTCGCCGCCCACGCTGGCCGTGCTGGCCTGGCAATGGCTGCAGGACGCCGACCCGGCCACCTACGCGCAAGGCGCGGCCGCGGGCGTGTTGCTGGCACTCATGGTGCTGGCCTGCGGTGTGCTCTGGCTGGGATCGCAGCGGCTGCAACGCAAGGCGCTGGCGCATGGGCGTGGCGTCCGTGGCTCGCCTGCACGAACACCGGGCAGTGACGTCGGCTTGTGCTTGCTGGTGGGTGTGTACACCGCCGTGCTGCTGGCGCTCTCCGTGGGCAGCGTCAGCGGTGTCTGGGCCTTTCCCTCGGTGTGGCCGCAGTCGTTCACCACCGCCGCATGGGAACAGGTGATGCAGAGCAGCGGCACGGTGCTCACCACGCTGTGGCTGGCGGCGGGCAGCAGTGCGGTGGCGCTGCTGTGGAGCGTGGCCTGGCTGGAACTCGCGCCCCGCCGCTGGGACGATGCCTTGCGCCCGGTGCTGTATTTGCCGCTGGTGCTGCCCGCCGTGCTGTGGGTGGTGGGGCTGTACGGTGTGGGCTTGCAGCTGCGGCTGGAGGGTCAGGCCAGCGGCCTGTTGATCGCGCACACGCTGATGGTGTTGCCCTATGTGCTGCTCTCGCTCAGCCCGGCCTACCTCGGGTTCGACCCGCGCTACGCCCGGCTCAATGCGAGCCTGGGGCGCTCGGAATGGGCGTTTCTGCTGCGCGTGAAATGGCCACTCCTCAAACGCGCCATCGCCTCGGCCGCCGCGGTGGGGTTTGCGGTGAGCGTGGCGCAGTACCTGCCCACCCTTTACGTGGGCGCAGGCCGGTTTGCCAGCGTGACCACCGAAGCCGTCACACTCGCCTCGGGCGGACAACGCTCACTCACCAACGCTTACGCCGGCCTGCAGCTCGCCCTGCCCGCGCTGGCCTTTGCGCTGGCCGCCTGGCTGGGCCGACCTCGCCGATTCACCCACACCGCTGCATGACGCTCGCCATTCACATCCGCAGGCTCGCCACGCGCGACCACACCCTGGTGCAGGATCTGCACATCGATGTGCCGCCCGGTCGCATCCTCACGCTCATGGGACCCAGTGGCAGCGGCAAGAGCTCGGTGCTCGCGGCCGTGGCCGGCACGCTGCACAGCGTCACCGAGGGAAGCGAAGCCTTGCGCTTTGATGGCACGGTCACACTCGACGGGCGCGAGCTTACCGGCCTGCCCACCGCGCAGCGAGGCATCGGCCTGTTGTTCCAGGACGACCTGCTGTTCGCCCACATGACGGTGGCCGAGAACCTGCTGTTCGCTGTGCCCGCAGGGCCGAAACGCGAGCGGCTGGACGCGGTGGAGCAATCGCTGGATGAAGCGGGGCTGGCCGGCTTTGGTGCGCGCGATCCAGCCACGCTCTCGGGTGGTCAGCGCGCCCGCGTGGCGCTCATGCGAGCCCTGTTGGCGCGTCCCAAAGCGTTGCTGCTCGACGAGCCGTTTTCCAAACTCGACGCTGCACTGCGCGACCAGTTCCGCGCCTTCGTGTTCGACCACCTGCGTGAGAGCGGCGTGCCCGCTGTGCTGGTGACGCACGACGCGGCCGACGTCGCCGACCCGTCTCTCGTGGTGGAGCTGGGCCGTGCTGGATAAAGCGATCCAGCAAGGACTCAAGCCGGTCCTGCACCGCATGGCTCGTGGACTGGTGCACGCGGGCGTGGACGCGGATGCGCTCAGCTTCACCGGCTTCGCCCTCGGCATGGCAGCTGCCCTGTCCATCGCTTTCCAGCACTTTTTGGCTGGCCTGGTGTTGCTGCTGCTCTCCCGGTTGATGGACGGTCTGGACGGCGCGGTGGCTCGCCTCACAACGCCCACCGACCGGGGCGGCTTTCTCGACATCACGCTGGATTTTGTGTTCTACGCGGCCATTCCGCTGGCGTTTGCGGTAGCCAACCCGGCGCAGAACGCCCTGCCCGCCGCTGTGCTGCTGGCCAGTTTCATGGGCACGGCCAGCAGCTTCCTGGCGTTTGCCATCGTGGCGGCGAAACGCAACCTCGGGTCCACAGAGTTTCCGGACAAGAGTTTCTATTTCCTCGGTGGACTGACCGAAGCCACCGAGACCATCGCGGCGTTTGTGGCCATGTGTCTGTGGCCACAGTGGTTTGCACCCATCGCCTACGGCTTTGCGGCACTCTGCACCATCACCACCGCGCTGCGTATCGGCTGGGGTTGGCAGCGCTTTCGCTGAGCCGTCACATGCGTTGCACGCCGCGACGCCGCAGCAGCCACTTCTCCAGCTCCACCGCCAGGAAGATGCCGCCCGCCAGAGCGGCAATGACACCCCAGCTGCCAGCGTCCAGCGCGGCTGTGCCGAACAAGCGTTGCATCGGCGGCGCGTAGGTGAGCAGCATCTGCAGCACCAACGTGATCGCGCAGGTGCCGAGTGCCACCGGATTGCCCAGCCAGGTGTCGCGTGTGAAGGCGCTGGCGGTGAAATGCCGCACGTTGAAGAGGTAGACGATTTCACCCATCACGACCAGATTGATGACGGTGGTGCGCGCCATCTCCAGGCTGCCACCGCGCGCCAGCTGCCAGTTGAAAACGAAGAACGCCGCACCCATGAGCAGCAGACTCACGAACACCACGCGCACCAGCATCCAGCGTGTGATCAGGGGCTCGTTCGCTGACCGCGGCGGGCGCTGCATCACGCCGCGCTCGGCGGGCTCGAAGGCCAGCGAAATGTCCAGCGTGATGCTAGTGACCATGTTGATCCACAGGATCTGCGCGGCTGTGACCGGCATGGCCAGGCCCGCAAAAACCGCTGCCAGGATCAACCCGGCTTCGCCGCCGTTGGTGGGCAAGACGAACAGCAGCGACTTCTTGATGTTGTCGAACACGGTGCGGCCTTCACGCACGGCGGCTGCGATGGTGGCGAAGTTGTCGTCGGTGAGCACGAGATCGGCCGCCTCGCGCGCCGCGTCGGTGCCGCGCTGGCCCATGGCAACCCCGATGTCGGCGGCCTTGAGTGCGGGCGCGTCGTTCACACCGTCACCGGTCATGGCCACCAGCTGGCCTGCAGACTGCAGTGTGGCCACCAGGCGCAGCTTGTGCTCGGGGCTGGCGCGTGCCACCACATCGGTCAGCGCGAGCCGCGCTTGCAACGCGGCGTCGTCGAGCCGGTCGATGTCCGCACCGGTCAGCGGCTGGCCATCGCGCAGGCCGATCGCGCGGCCGATGGCCGCGGCCGTCACCGCGTGGTCGCCGGTGATCATCACCACGCGGATGCCGGCCCGCTGGCAATCGGCAACCGCCGCCACGGCCTCGGCGCGCGGCGGGTCCATCAGCCCCACCAGGCCCAGCAGGGTGAAGCGCAAGGTGATGTCGCTCATGTTCAAGGACACCGTGCCCGCAGGCAGCTCGCACTCGGCCAGCGCCAGCACCCGCTGGCCTTCGGTTGCTGCTGCGTCCACGCGCGCCTGCCAGGCGGCGCTGTCCAGCGGTCCACCCCCCGTGTCGTTCGCGCACAGCGAAAGCACGCGCTCCGGCGCACCCTTGAGCAACACGAACACACGTCCCGCGTGGTCGTGGTGCAGCGTGGCCATGAAGCGATGCTCGGATTCGAACGGGATGTCGTCCCGGCGCGGCGTGAGCACCGCCTCTTCCGCCGGGTCCAGCCCGGCCTTGCGCGCCATCGACAGCAGCGCGCCCTCGGTGGGGTCGCCGACCAGCATCCAGCCGTCGGCGGGCGTGTGGTGCAGCTGGGCGTCGTTGCACAGCAGCGCGCAGCGCGCCAGGCGTTGCAGCCCGGTGTTCAGCATCGGGTCCAGCGCTGTGCCGCCCTGATGAAACCCACCCTCGGGCGCGTAGCCCGCGCCGGTCACATCGAGCGTGTGCCCGGCCAGCATCACACGCACAGCGGTCATTTCGTTGCGCGTGAGGGTACCGGTCTTGTCGGTGCAGATCACGCTCACCGAGCCCAGCGTTTCCACCGCCGGCAGTCGCCGCACCACCGCGCGCTGGCGTGCCATGGCGGCGGTCCCGATCGCCAGCGTGATGGTGACGATGGCGGGCAGGCCCTCGGGGATGGCGGCCACGGCCAGGCCAACCACCGCCAGGAACAGCGCCAAGGGCGGCAGGCCGCCGATGAAGAAACCGTAGACAAATGTGATCACGCTGACCACACCGATCACCAGCGTGATCCGGCGCGCGAACTGGTCCAGGCGACGCGTGAGCGGTGTGGCCAGGCTGCTGACGCCGGACACCATCGCACCGATCTTGCCGATCTCGGTCTGGCGCGCGGTGGCCACCACCACACCGCTCGCCTGCCCCACCGCCACGGTGGTGCCGGCGAAGGCCATGCAAAGGCGATCGCCCAGCGGTGCATCCACCGCCACCGGCGCAGCGTCCTTCTCCGCGGGAACCGATTCACCGGTGAGCGCCGATTCGTCGATGCGCAGGTTCTTGGTGCGCAGCAGCCGCAGGTCGGCGGGCACGCGCGCGCCCGACTCCAGCAGCACCACGTCACCGGGCACGAGATCGGCGGCGTCGATCTCGTGGCGGTCGCCCTCGCGCAAGACGGTGGCCCGGCTCGCCAGCATGGCGCGCACTGCGTCCAGCGCGCGCTCGGCCTTGCCTTCCTGCACGAAGCCGATGATGGCGTTGATCACCACCACACCCAGGATGACCGCCGCGTCGAGGTAGTCGCGCAGCCAGACGGTGACCAGCGCAGCCACCAGCAGCACGTGGATCAGCAGGTTGTTGAACTGGCGCAGCACGCGCGTCCACACGCGGGTGGGCGCCACATGTTCAATGCGGTTGGGGCCGTGTTGCGCCAGGCGCTCGGCGGCCTGGACGGGTGTGAGACCGCTGTCGGTGGAATCCAGGTCCAGCACGACCTGTTGCGCACCAAGGCTGTGGACTGGGCACTGTGTGGACGGCAACGGGGCAGGGGGAGGCACCAGGGTCATGCCGCACCTTAAGCCAACCGGGTGACCATGACGATGATCCTTGTCAAGCGCCCCGCTTTGACGAAGCACCGCGACGGGCCGCGCTCAGGGTCGTCGCCGGGAGCCGGCGGACGCGTCGCTGGCCCTCACCTGAGCAACAGAAAGCCCACGGCAGCAAGACAGACCAGCGCCACACCCACCAGCACCGCCACGAAGATTTTGTTGCCGGGCGCTGCGGGCGGTGGCGTCTGGCGAGAGGGTTTGCGGGTGGCAGCGTCGCGTCGCGCCGCAGGCCTGGGCGGCTGTGACACCGACGCGGGCTCAGCTGGCAGCGCCTGAAGCTCGCTGGGCACCGTGTCCACCGCATCGTCTGCGTCGCGCATGAAGCGCACCGCTTCATCGATCTGGACCTTGGACAGCTGGTAGGGATCGAACAGCGACATGTCCCACTGCCGCAACAGCGCCTGGAGGCGCTGTTCACCCGGCACGTACTTCATCGACCAGGCGCCGAACGTGCGCGTGCTGATGGAGGACTGCAACAACACCGTCACGTCGCGGTGGCGGGTGTCGGTCTCGATCTTGCTGTAGAGGTTCTGCACGATGCGCGCGTCGCCTTCGAGGCACTGCAGAAAATAGCCCTCTCCGAACAGCAGGCCGCCCACCACATCGAGGCGAGCGTTGTTCTTGCGGGATTTCGCGAGAATCCTGGCGATGCCGGGGTCCACACCCTGTTGCGTGGGACTGGGCTCCACCACGGAGCGGCTGGCATAGACAAGCCTGATCAGCTGGTTCAATGGAAATTCCTGACAAATGAGAGGTGCGCGGACCCTGCAAGGCGCGCTGGAATTCTCGGCGAGATCGTGCAGCCCCGGGTCGAGCCGGGTTTATCCATGCTGGCTCGCGTGCACCTGCGGCATGCCCGCCCGCAGCGAGCGCCACCGCAGCCAGTCATCGGGCTCATCCACGTCCCACAGGGTGGGCAGTTCATGCCAGCTCGCACCGGTCACACGCAGGCGTTCGCGGGTCTGCGCCAGCACCCGGGGTGTGCTCCAGACAATGCCGGCGAACACCTCGGGCACGGGCTTGCGCAAACCGATGAGCACATAGCCGCCGTCTTCCGCCGGGATCAACACCACGTCGTCGTTCTGCAAGGCGTCAGCGGCTTGCTGCAGGTGCGCGGGCGTGAGCGCCGGGCAGTCGGTACCGACAATGAGCAGGGGCGTGCGAGGGCTGCGTGCGAAGTGGTGTGACGCAGCCGCAGCCATGCGATCGCCAAGGTCGCCGGCGGGCTGCGGCAGTGCCTTCACAGCATGGCGCTGCACCAGAGCGCAGAAGAAGCGGTGCGCCACATCGGGGGCACACCACAGCGTCACGCCACCCAGACTCGCGGCGCGCACCGTGGCCAGGGTTCGCAGGGCAAAGCCGCGCTGCGCCCGGGCGGCGCCGGCCGCACCCAGCAGGGGGATCAGCCGCGTCTTGGCCAGCCCGGCCACCGGGGCCTTGGCTAAGATGGCCACCGCCGCCGGCGCGCGGGGCCGGTAGCCGTAACGCAAGGCGAGCGTGTGCACATCGGCCCCCAACGCATGCGCGGCGCGCAGCCTCCACATGAGCAGCACGGTGCGCCAGAAGCCGTGCTGGTCCCAGCGCCGGCCCGAGGTGGTCACCCGCTCCCGCAGGCAGGCCGGCGCTTCGATCGCCTTGAGGCGCCGGCTGAGCTCGATGTCTTCCATCAGTGGCAAGGCCGCGAAGCCCCCCACAGAGTCGAACAGCCGCCGCTGCACGAACACGGCCTGATCGCCGGTGGCGATGCCGGTGAGGCGCGAGCGGTGGTTCATGAACCACGCCACCAAAGGCAGCAGCGGGTGCCGGCCTTCGATGTGCACTTCGAACCTTCCCCAGCGGTGGCCGCTGGCCAGCGCCTGCTTGATCAGGTGGTCGGCGTTGGCGGGCAACTGCGTGTCGGCATGCAAAAAAACCAGGACATCGGCGCGGGTGGCGGCGGCGCCGGCGTTGAGTTGTGAGGCGCGACCGCGCGGGGCTTGCAGCAAGCGGTCTGCCAACGGCTGCGCGACGGTCGCTGTGCCGTCGCTGCTGCCCCCGTCGACCACCAGCACTTCGGCGCCGCGTGCGCGCAGCGGCGCCAGCGCCTGCAGCCTTGCAGCCAGCGTGGCAGCTTCATTGAGCACCGGCACCACGATGGCAATTTTCATGAGTGCAGCCCACGTTCAAACCTGTCAAAGCCGTCGAGAACCACACCCACCACCTCGGCGCTCAGGTAGTGGTCCACTCGGTCGCGCACATGCGCCACCAGCGCGACTTCGCTGCGCTCGCCGGACCAGTCTTCGCCATCGGCACCGTTGCGTGCAGCCGCGGCCGAGAGCGCACGCCACTTGGCGCACCAGGTGATGGACCACAACCACATCGCCCGGCGAAGCGGGCCGTGCCACGCTGCCGCACCGGCGGCCAACCGCCCCACCGCCTGCGCCCACGCCGCATGAAATCCCAGCACTTCATCGACCGAGAGCACCGCTTGGGTGTCCACATCCCAGGTGGTGGAGGTGTAGAGCGTCGCGTGGGCGAGGTCCAGACCCGGGAAGGCGTACCGGCACTTCTCCAGATCGACCAGCACCGCCTCGCCATCGCGCTGCACGATGAAATTGCCGGGGTGGGCGTCAAACGCAATGAGGCAGCGCGCCGGTCGTTCAAACTCGCTTGCACACGCATGCAGCCGCCGCCGCTCCCGCTCGATGGCGATCAACACCGGGGCTGGCAGACCGGCCATCTCCAGGTGCGAGGCCTGCGCGTCGATCTCCTGCACCAGCGCCTGCAACGGATCGGCCGCGTTCAACAGCGGTGCCCGCGTTGCAGCCTCGGGCAGTGGCAGCGCGTGCAGTGCCGCGAGCGCGATGGCCAGCTTGGGCAGGTCCTGCGGCAGGCGCACCGGGCAGCCTTCGATGGCCTGCACCAGCAACGCACCGCGTGGCAGCGGCTCCGAGGGGGGCAGCACCCCGTGCAACACGGGTGTGTGGCCACTGGCCGCCGCACGCTCGAAGCAGGCTCGCTGGTAGTCCAGGTTGTGCTGCGCGGTCAATCCCAGCTGGCTCTGCTTGGGGATGCGTGCAAGCCAACCCGTGCCTTGCAGGCGAACGTGGTCGTGCGCGAGGCCCTTGTCGGGCAGCGGCGCCAGCGGCTGGTCAGCGGCGGGGTGGCCCGCCGCCTGCAGGGCGAGGCGCAGGCGGTGGATGAGCTCGTTGGAAATCGGCAAGCCGGGATACCTCGGAAAAGACGGCGTTGAACGGGTTGTTGATGTAAGAATGCACCGGCCCTGGCGACCGACAGGTTGCAAACCCACTCTGGAATTGTCGTGAGCTTTCGAAAAATCTTTCTGCTGGTTGTGGTCGCCCTGGGTATCGCGGCCTATTTCTTGTTCGATCTGGGGAGATTCCTCAGCCTGGATTACCTCAAAGAAAGCCAGGCAAACTTTGAAGCGCTGTACGCCGCCGAGCCGCTCAAGGTCTCGCTGGTGTACTTCGCCATCTATGTGGCGGCCACCGCGCTGTCCATCCCGGGGGCCACCATCATCACGCTGGCTGGAGGCGCCATTTTTGGTCTGTGGTGGGGCACGCTGCTGGTGTCGTTCGCTTCATGCATCGGGGCCACGCTGGCCTTTCTGGTGTCGCGCTTCGTGCTGCGCGAGAGCATCGAGGCGAAGTTCGGCAATCGCCTTGCCGAGATCAACCGGGGCGTCGAGAAAGATGGCGCGTTCTACCTGTTCACCTTGCGATTGATCCCGGTGGTTCCGTTCTTCGTGATCAACCTGGTGATGGGCCTCACGAAGATGAAGACCCTCACCTTCTACTCAGTGAGCCAGATCGGCATGCTGGCCGGCACGCTGGTGTATGTGAACGCGGGCACGCAGCTGGCGCAGATCGATTCGCTCAGGGGCATCCTGAGCCCGGGCCTGCTGGGCTCGTTCGTCCTGCTGGGCGTGTTTCCGCTGGTCGCGAAATGGATCGTGGGCCTGGTGCAGAAGCGCAAGGTGTATGCACGCTGGGCCAGCGTGAAACCCAGCCACTTCGATCGCAACCTGATCGTGATCGGTGCCGGCGCGGGCGGCCTGGTGTCGGCCTACATTGCGGCGGTGGTGAAGGCCAAGGTCACGCTGGTCGAGGCGCACAAGATGGGCGGGGACTGCCTGAACTACGGCTGTGTACCGAGCAAGGCGCTCATCAAGAGCGCGAAGCTCGCCCACCAGATGCGCTTTGGTGAGACCTACGGTTTACACAGCACAACACCCACCTTCAGCTTCAAGGCGGTGATGCAGCGCATCCAGGACATCGTGCGCGCCATCGAGCCGCACGACAGCGTGGAGCGCTACACCGGGCTGGGCGTGGAGGTGCTGCAGGGCTACGCGAAGCTGGTGAATCCGTGGACCGTGGAGATCGCGCTGAACGACGGTACGAGG